>CBFDCX010000025.1:0-13216 GCA_965603415.1 uncultured bacterium | reverse complement strand
TATTACATCCTGGTGACAGCGATTATGAAAAGACAGACCTGATAGACGTGGACGAATATTATGAGATCCGTGACAGGGTTGGTGAAGATTTTCTGGCTCTGATGGGAGCGGAAGCTATCAAATTTCTTCTGGAAGAGATCAATCTGGAAGATGAAGCCATGAATCTTCGTACTATCATCAAAATGGAAACTTCAGTTCAGAAAAAACAAAAGGCAATAAAACGCCTGAAGATCGTTGATGCCTTCCGTAAATCCGGTAATCACCCGTCATGGATGATCTTAGAAGTTCTGCCGGTTCTGCCACCTACTCTTCGTCCTCTTGTTCAACTTGATGGCGGCAGATTTGCTACTGCCGACTTCAATGAACTCTATCGTAGAGTTATTACAAGGAACAACCGTTTGAGAGGTTTGCTCGACATTAATGCGCCAGAAGTGATCCTGAGAAATGAGAAACGAATGCTCCAGGAAGCAATCGATGCTCTTATCGACAACTCCAGGAAATCACGTCCGGTAAAAGGTAGAGGTAATAGACCCCTTAAATCTCTTGCTGATCAGCTCAAAGGTAAAAGCGGTCGCTTCCGTCAGAATCTACTCGGTAAACGTGTAGATTATTCCGGTCGATCTGTTATTACTGTGGGACCAAACCTGAAGCTGAATCAATGTGGTTTGCCAAAAGAAATGGCTATCGAGCTTTTTAAGCCGTTCATTATTGAAAGACTGGAAAAACTAGGTGATGCTGAAAAAGCAAAAACCGCCAAGAAATTGATAGAAAAACAACGTCCGGAAATTTGGAAAATTTTAGAAGATGTAATAAAAGATTATCCGGTTCTTTTGAACCGGGCTCCCACTCTACATAAACACGGTATCCAGGCATTCATGCCGGTTCTCACCGAAGGAAAAGCTATTGAATTACATCCACTGGTTTGCATTCCCTATAATGCAGACTTCGATGGTGACACTATGTCTGTTCACATCCCATTATCCCATGAGGCCCAAATGGAAGCTCGCATTTTGATGCTTTCTACCAGGAATCTGTTACTACCTGCCAGTGGAAAGTTGGCTATGGCTACAAATCAGGATATCGTGCTGGGTAATTATTACCTCACAGTTCAGAAGGAAAAAGTGCCTGATGATGAGAAAAACCTTAAGCACTTCAGTTCTCCTGCAGAACTGCTTCTGGCTTACGAACAGGAAGAACTGCTGCAAACTAGAAAAAGTGATAAGAAGAAAAAAGACCTGATGCCTATTCATAGCTGGATCAAGGTACTGGTAGATGGCAAATTAATTACTACTACCATCGGACGTGTAATATTTAACCAGATCATTCCAAAAGAAATACCCTTTAAAAACTATACTTTTACAAAAGGCAAATTGAACGATTTGTCAATGGAATGCTTTGAAACCGTAGGTCAAGCTAGAACTGCCATTTTCCTGGATAATATTAAAGAACTGGGATTCAGATATGCTACCAAAGCAGGAATCACCTTCAGCGCTAATGATGTGATTTCTCCAAAAGATAAAGGAAAATATATTAGTCATACAGAAAAAGAAGTTCAAAAGATCATCGAAAGCTATATGAATGGAGAAATCACCGAAACCGAAAGATACAACCGTGTTATCGATAAATGGAAAATGACCACTGAAAACGTTACCGACCTTCTAATGAAAGAACTGGAAGAAGACCAGGATGGATTTAACTCTATTAATATGATGTATATTTCCGGTGCTCGTGGTGGAAAAGACCAGATTAAACAGTTGGGAGCTATGCGAGGTTTGATGGACAAACCATCCCGAAGCCTTTCCGAAGGTATTGCTGAAGTTATTGAAACTCCCATAAAATCTAACTTTAAAGAAGGACTTACAGTACTTGAGTACTTTATATCCACACACGGAGCTAGAAAAGGTCTGGCAGATACAGCTTTAAAAACTGCTGATGCCGGTTACCTCACCAGAAGGCTGGTCGATGTAGCTCAGAATGCCGTGATCACCGAGGAAGATTGTGGTACTATTGAAGGCATCGAAGTTTCTGCTCTTAAAGAAGGATTGGAAGTTGTGGAATCCCTTTCTGAAAGGATCCAGGGACGTACTACTGCTGAAGATATTATCGACCCGGTAATAGATAAAACTATCGTCCAAGCTAATTCTGAGATAACAAACGAAATGGCTCGTACTATACAAGACCATGGTATTAACTCAGTTAAAATAAGATCTGTTTTGACCTGTGATACCGAAAATGGTATTTGTGTAAAATGCTACGGTAGAAATCTGGGAACAAATAAACCAGTTACAGCCGGTGAACCTGTAGGAGTACTGGCTGCGCAAAGTATTGGCGAGCCGGGAACTCAGCTTACACTTAGAACTTTCCATATTGGTGGAACTGCCAGTACAGATGTAGATCTTGCCGAAGTTATAGCTAATACTGATGGTATCATCAAGTTTAAAAAAATGAACACGGTGACCAATCGCTCCAATGAACTTGTTTCGATCAGCCACCTTGGCAGTATAACTATTATCCCTGAAGATGAGGATTCAGAACCGGAAACTTACAAAGTAGAATACGCTGCTACAATTTATGTACAAGACGGTCAAAAAGTGGTTAAAAACACAAAACTATTCAATTGGGATCACTACAATAATCCACTGATAGCTACAGCCAAAGGTAAATTGAAATTCGAACACTTCATTAAAGATGTAACTTACAAAGAAGAATTTAATGAACTAACCGGATCACGTGAGATCACTATAATCGAATCCAAGGATCGTAAACTGCAGGCTCAATTTAAAATTATTCAAGAAAACAAAAAGGATGCACTGATCCCCATTCCCACAGGATTAAATGTAGAAATAGAGAACGGAGTTTATGTTCATCCTGGTGATGTTCTTGGTAAATCTTCGCGTATTACAGTTAAACAAAGCGATATTACCGGTGGTCTTCCTCGTGTACAAGACCTATTTGAAGCACGTGTACCAAAAGACAAAGCTATTCTCTCAGAAATCGTGGGTAAGGTAGCTATCGGTGATCTTACAAAATCCGGTCGAGTACTCTATGTAGAAGCAGAAGATGGAACTGAAAAGAAATATGTGATCCCACCGGGAAAAAGGATCATCGTTCACGAAGGTGATATCGTGGAAAGTGGTGATGCTCTTTCTGGTGGTCCGCTGGATCCGCACGACATTCTACGTGCCAAAGGTATTAAAGCAGCCCAGATGCTTATCGTGAATGAAATACAGGAAGTTTACCGTAAGCAAGGTGTAAAAATAGATGATAAACATATCGGTGTTATCATTCGTCAGATGTTCAAAAAAGTAAAAATTCTCAATCCCGGACTTACCATGTTCCTGGAAGGAGAAAAAGTAGATAGAAATCAGGTAATGAAAGAAAACAAGCGAATCGAAGATGAGGGTGGCGAAGGAGCTACCTTTGAGCAACTTCTTCTTGGTATTACAAAAGCCTCGCTATTAACCGACAGCTGGCTTTCTGCGGCATCGTTCCAGGAAACCACTAAAGTACTCACTCAGTCATCCATAGAAGGTAAAATTGATAATCTTAATGGATTGAAGGAAAGCATTATTATCGGACACAGAATTCCGATCGGTACGGGTACAAAATTCTACAACAACAAGGTTAATGAAGCTCTCGAGGAAGGAAATTCTATTGAAGATATCATCCAGAAATTTGCTCATGCAGAAAAAGATGAAGCTATAGAAGATATACTTGATTTCTAATTAAAAAACGGAGGAAATATTGCCTACAATCAATCAGTTAGTAAGAAAAGGACGAAAAAAAATCGTCAAGAAGAAAAAGAACAGAGCACTTTCTTCATGTCCGCAAAGAAGGGGAGTTTGCACCAGGGTTTATACCACTACCCCCAAAAAACCTAACTCGGCTCTAAGGAAGGTAACCAGGGTTCGCTTAACAAACGGGTTCGAAGTTACCGTTTACATTCCCGGCGAAGGACATAACCTTCAGGAACACAGTATCGTGCTCGTTCGTGGTGGCAGGGTAAAAGACTTACCCGGTGTAAGATATCATATCGTTCGAGGTGCTCTTGATACAGCAGGAGTTGAAAGCAGAACTCAATCACGTTCCAAATATGGAACCAAGAGACCTAAGAAGTAGGAGGACTGGGTAATGTCAAGAAGACGTAAACAATTAGAAAGAAAAATTTTTCCAGATCCAAAATACAAAAGCATAGTCCTCAGTAAATTCATCAACACCTTGCTGAAACAAGGAAAGAAAAGCTTAGCTGAAAGAATCGTTTATGATGCTCTGGATATTCTGGAAGAAAGTACTAAAGAAGCTCCTCTGGATGTTTTTTCACAAGCAGTCGAAAATGTGAGACCTCTTATTAAAGTTGTTTCCCGCCGAATTGGTGGTTCAAACTACCAGGTTCCAACCGAAGTAACTCCCAAAAACGCACAAGCCCTTGCTTTCCGCTGGATCATTAGTAATGCACGTGCGCGTTCCGAGAAAACCATGGTACACCGTCTGGCTGGTGAACTTTTAGCAGCTTACAAAAAAGAGGGTGGCAGCATTAAAAAACGTGAAGACGTCCACAAAATGGCAGAAGCAAATAAAGCTTTTGCTCACTTCAGGTTTTAATTAAAGTAGGATTAAAAATACATTATGCCAGGAGACAGCGACTTATCTGCGATTCGCAACATTGGTATAATGGCTCATATCGATGCCGGTAAAACAACTACTACCGAAAGGATGTTGTTCTATACCGGCATTATTCATAGAATGGGTGAGGTTCATGACGGAAATGCTGTTATGGACTGGATGGCTCAGGAAAAAGAACGCGGCATTACTATAACTTCTGCCGTTACTACCTGTTTCTGGAACAAAAAACAGATCAATATCATAGATACTCCCGGTCATGTGGATTTTACGGCGGAAGTTGAACGTTCTCTCAGAATTCTGGATGGTGCTGTTGGAATTTTCTGTGCTGTGGGTGGAGTAGAACCACAATCGGAAACAGTATGGCACCAGGCAGACAGATATAAAGTCCCGCGAATAGCATATATAAATAAAATGGATCGTGCAGGTGCCGATTTTGATCATGCAGTGGATATGATCCACGACCGATTGACCTCTAATGCACTGCCCATACAAATTCCAATTGGACGGGAAGATAATTTCTATGGTATTATCGATCTGATTTCCATGCAGGCTTTTTATTTTGACCAGCAAACACTCGGCTTAAATTATACTACCCGGGATATCCCGGCAGAATATCAGAAAAAAGCTGATGAACAAAGATCCAATCTCCTGGAACATATCTCGGAATTCAATGACGAGTTCATGGAAAAATACCTGGAAGGAAAAGATATACAGGAAGAAGAAATAGCTGCAACAATTCAGAATGCTACAAGACATCACCAGTTTGTACCGATTATGTGTGGTTCTTCTCTTAAAAATACAGGAGTGCAACTACTCCTGGATGCAATTGTGGAATACTTGCCTTCACCTCTTGATATCCCTCCTGCAACTGGCATAAAGAAAAAAACAAATGAGAAGATCGATATTTATCCTAACATCAAAGAACCTTTTTCCGCTCTTGCTTATAAAGTACAAATAGATAAATATGTAGGCAAATTGATCTACGTAAGAGTTTATTCCGGTTCTATCAAACGAAGTGGAACGATCCTGAATCAGACTACCGGGAAAAGAGAAAGAATATCACGCATCCTACAGATGCATTCCAATAAGAAAAAAGATATCTTTGAATTAAGAGCCGGGGATATTGCTGCCCTGGTTGGACCTAAAAACATCCAAACAGGAGATACCATAACAGCAATTGGTAATGATGTCCTCTTGTCTCAGATAACTTTTCCCAATACTGTGATATCGGTTGCTATCGAACCAAAAACCAAAGCAGATAAAGAAAATCTGGAAGAAAGTCTGCGCAAGCTGGAAGAAGAAGATCCTACATTCAATGTAAGTCAGCATAAAGATACGGGACAAACGCTTATCTCCGGTATGGGAGAATTGCACCTGGAAATAATTATCGATCGATTGCGCAGAGAATTTAACGTCCATGCTAACGTAGGAATTCCCCAGGTTACATACAGGGAAACTATCGAATCTGTGGTAGAGACCAAAGGTGAATTTATCAGAGAGTTAAGTGGTAAAGGTCACTTTGCAGTTGTTAATTTTAAACTTAGTCCGCTTAAACTGGAAGATCTTCAACCGGGACAGAAAAACATTTTTGAAAATGCCATCACAACCGATGTAATTCCACGTGAGTTCTGGTTTGTAATTCAGGAAAGCGCTTTGAACGCCTGCCTGGATGGTCCATTGATGAGCAGTCCTGTAGAGCGTGTAAAGATCGAATTAACAGGTGGTAAATCTAACGAAGTCGATTCCAGTGAAACAGCATTTAGTATTGCTTCTTCTATTGCTATAGGTAATGGACTGCGCAAAGCAAATGCCGTTATTATGGAACCTATTATGCTGGTAAATGTTATTACTCCCGAAGATTTTGTGGGAGACATCATTGGTGATATCAATTCAAAGCGCGGCAAAATAGAACACATACGTTCCAATACAAATAAAAAACAGGAAATCACAGCAGATATACCCATGAGTGAACTTTTTGGCTATGCCACCAGACTGCGTTCCATTTCTCAGGGAAGGGCTATCTACACGATGGAATATTTGAAACACGAGAAAGTACCTGCCAATATCCAGGAAAAGATCCTCAAAAAAGTGCGTGGATATTAATAAAAAATTGGTTATTGTAATATTCTGGTTCAGGTTTTTTGCCTGAACCTTTAATTTTATAAATATTAATTCGGAGATTTTAATATTGAAAATATCAGAAATTATTAATTGGGCTACTGATCTGCTAACCAGTACAGATATTGAAAAACCTAAACTCGATTCAGAATATATTATCTCTCATGTGCTGGGAATAAATAGGTTGGAATTGAATCTTCACCAGGAAGATGAAGTAACTGAAAATGATCTGGTTCTAATACAAAATATGATCTCCAGGCGGAGAAAAAACGAACCCTTACAGTACATTCTGGGTGAAACTGATTTTTACGGACTTTCTTTAAAAGTTAATGAACATGTTCTCATTCCACGTCCCGAAACTGAACTGCTGGTAGAAAAGATCATTACAGAAAATCCTACGGCAGAAGAAATTCTTGAAATCGGGACAGGTTCCGGCGCTATTGCTATTGCTCTGGCAGCTAATATTAAAAATGTGAAAATTATGGCAGTAGATATTTCGAATGAAGCTTTGCAAATAGCCCGTGAGAATGCTGTAAAAAACAAGGTAAATATTAATTTCTGTTTTTCTGATGTTTTTGAAAATGTTACAGGCAAATACGATCTGATCGTTTCCAATCCTCCCTATATTTCAGGAAATGAATACCAATATCTATCCCGCGAAATAAGAGAATATGAACCTTCTATTGCACTTTTGGCAGATGATAATGGTCTGGTTTTCTACAAGAAAATACTCTGTTCTGCAAAAGATTATTTAACAAAAAAGGGGGAAATATATTTTGAAATTGGATATAATTTATCGGAAAGTATAAAAAAAGTAGCCAAAGAAAATGGATTCCGGAATATTGAAACGGTGAAAGACTTAAATGGTTTTGACAGGATGATGGTAATTGAAGTGTGAAAAAAGAGAGATTAAAAAATGGATAAATTTATAATCAAAGGTGGTCGGAAACTTTCCGGTGAAGTAGAAATAAGCGGTGCCAAAAATGCCATCCTGCCGATAATGGTAGCTACATTGCTGGCAGAAGGAATATCTGTACTTCGCAATGTTCCTTATTTAAACGATATCAAAATGATGGCTCATCTTCTGCGAGTTATCGGAGCTCGGGTCGAATTTAATGATAATATTCTGGAGATAGATGCTACACATGCCGGCTATTGTGAAGCGCCTTACGAACTAGTGAGTAAAATGCGCGCTTCCATTTATGTGATGGGTCCACTTCTGGGTCGGTTTGGAAAAGCCAGGATTTCTTTTCCCGGTGGATGTGCCATTGGTACACGCCCTGTAGATCTGCATCTGGAAGCCATGGAAGCACTGGGAGCTAAGATCGAAATAGAACACGGTTATATTAATGCAAATTGCAAAAAAATGAAAGGTAATAAAATCAATTTTAATAAAGTGAGCGTGGGCGCTACCGCAAATGCGCTGATGGCTGCGGTGTTGGCACAGGGAACTACGGATATTAATAATGCCGCCTTGGAACCGGAAATCGGTAGTCTGATAGATTTTTTAAATTTGATGGGTGCCGAAATAGAAGGCAAAGGTACTTCAGAACTGAAGATAATTGGAGTATCCAGACTTAAACCGGCTGAAATGGAAATGATGCCGGATAGAATAGAAGCCGGAACTTACCTGATAGCTGCAGGTATTACTAAAAGTGAATTAACAATTTCCAATTGTATACCCGAACACATCCAGGCTCTTACTAACAGAATGGAAGATGCCGGCTGCCTTTTTGAGATCATGGGAAGAACCATTAAAATATTCCCGCCACAAATTATAACACCTGTAGATATTATTACACAACCCTACCCGGATTTTCCAACCGACCTGCAAGCTCAATTCCTGGCTCTGATGACACTGGCAGATGGTCAAAGTATAGTGGAAGATACTATTTTTCCAGACAGGTTCATGCACGTTGCAGAACTGAACAGGTTGGATGCAGATATTTCGATAAGAGGGAATATAGCAACCATAAACGGCGTGGAAACACTCAGTGGTGCCGAAGTTATGGCTACCGATCTGCGTGCAAGCGCAACTCTGGTTCTGGCAGGACTTGCTGCTAAGGGTCAAACTTCTATATCGCGTATCTATCACATCGATCGTGGATATGAAAAAATAGAACAGAAACTTTCCAAGCTTGGTGCAGACATAAAAAGAGTAAGAGGGTAACTGACCTGTACCAGCGTAATCATAGTAGAAACTGATTTACTGAATAGGGAAAAAATGAAAATCGCAGTTGCCATGAGCGGTGGAGTTGATAGCTCTGTAGCTGCAGCTATTCTGCAGAAAGTAGGACACAATATAATCGGTGTTACAATGAAGCATTTCGAAAATGCTCGATATGGATTTTCAAAAGATGAGGGCATCGAACAGGCAATTGCAGACGCTGCTAGAGTATGTAAGAAATTGCAGATTCCACATTACGTGATAGATACTTCAGCAGATTTCTACACAATTGTTGAACAGAATTTTATAAATGAATATTCCAAAGGCAGAACACCAAATCCCTGCACACTTTGCAATCCAACGATCAAATGGGGAGTTTTCCTGGAAGAAGTTCTAAAGCTTGGTGTGAAAAAGATCGCTACGGGACATTACGTGAAATTAATCGGGAAAAAAAATGCTTACCATATCTACAAAGCTGTCTATGAGAATAAAGATCAGTCTTACATGTTGTGGGCATTACATCAGTATCAGCTTGCCAGAACGCTCTTCCCCATCGCTGCACTTTCCAAAAAGCAAGTAAGAGCGATAGCTAAAAAAATGAAGCTTCCCGTACATGAAAAAAACGAAAGCCAGGAAATATGTTTCATCAAAGACCATTATGAAGATTACCTGAAAAAGCATCTTGAGTTGAAACCGGGTAACATTGCCTTGCCGAATGGGAATATCATCGGACGTCATCGTGGATTTCCACTATATACGATTGGACAACGCAAAGGTTTGAACACTCCCTGGAAAGCACCGCTCTATGTTCTTAAAGTTAACATTGAAAAGAATGAACTGGTTGTTACTGATAATCCTGACGATCTTTTGGCAGCTGAATTTCATATCAATCAAGTGAATTGGATAGATAAAGAACCTGAAGCAGATATCTCTGTGCAGATACGCTATAATAGTAAGCCCATACCGGTGAAAAAACTGGAATACAAAAAAGACACCATACAGGTAAACCTTGTAGATCCTGTGAAAGCGATTACTCCCGGGCAGTCGGCAGTGTTTTACAAAGAAAACCTACTGCTGGGTGGTGGAGTAATAGTATGAAAAAATTCTTACTCCTATTGATCTTATTCTACACCTGCAGTCTTTTTGCACAATCTATCATTCCCGGATGGGTGCAAACTTTTCGAGATGGAAAACCAATAGAAGACGTTATACAATACTATTTTGGTATCGGCACCGGTTCCGATTTTACTGAATCAGATGACCAGGCCCGTTCTGAATTTGCCAAGAATATCGAGATAAAAATAGCCAAATCCATCGAAACAATATTACTTGAAGAGAATGAGAAATTGGAAGAAGAACTTCGTATTAAAAACCTGGTTTCAATTGAACAAACCCTGCGAGGAATCTTCATTACGGAACGCTTTTACGATGAAGAAAGCGATGAATATCTCAGTCTGATCCGCATTGATAAAGAAGAATACAATCAATTGATCATCCGGGAAACTGAACTAGCTCTGAAACGAAAAGAGGAAATCCTGCAGCAACAGCAGGAAATAAGAAAACTGGATGATCAGCTAAAAGAAGAACAAATAAAAAAAGAAGAAAATGAAATAGAATACCAGAAAAAGATCCTTGAATTAAAGAAGGAAAAATCAGAAATAAAAAGAGAAATATATGAGGAATTTCTCAATTGCACCCCACCGCGAAAACTAATCAGCATCGAAACTGCCTGCCATCCCAGATATGCTTTCAATACTGATTTCAAATTGCGTATTGCTCCCTTTCGGGCAGATAAACTGGATTTCTTTCTTGCTCTGGGTCATTTTGAATTTTACGTGGGTTCCTACTGGCAGAACAAAATTTACAAAGGGAAAGATTCGGGTTTTAGGCTTCAACTTATTCCCAATATCGGCAAAGTGATAAAATACAATCTTTCAGTTGGAGTGCTTTGTACAGATTTTCCAGCAGAAGCTTTCGATAAAAGCTTCAAAGAGATGAACTTTGTTCCCCAGATTACCGGAACGGTTTGCCTTCCCATGTACTATTCGTACGCCACTTGTCACCTCAGTTCCACACAGATAGCAGTGGGTGTGAATAATTATTACCTTTTTGAGTCACTGCAGGAAAAGATAAGTTTTATTATTGAATTTAAGATCATTCCCAAAAAAGAATACCGCAACAAATTTGGTGACGTGCTGCTCTTACAGCCCGGTATTCATTTCCAGCCTTCCGATATGCTGGGTGCAACTTTTAGTTTTGAAGAGAACCACAAAATAATATTTACTTTAGAATGGAGTTTTTAGGAAATTATGAAAAAGAAGATACATCTCATCGTTGGAGCCAGACCGAATTTTATGAAAATGGCTCCGCTTTACAAAGAATTTGAAAAATATCCCGCAGAATTTGAAGTGAAGCTGATCCATACCGGACAGCACTATGACGAACGAATGAGCAAATTCTTCTTCGACGACCTGCAAATGCCTGTTCCCGATGAATATTTGGAGGTTGGCTCCGGAACGCATGGACAGCAAACTGCTAAAATAATGGAAAGATATGAAGAAATTCTGCTTAAGGATAAACCAGACCTGGTTATAGTTGCCGGTGACGTGAACAGCACAGCCGCTTGTGCTATCGATGCTGTGAAACTGCATATCTCTGTGGCTCACCTGGAAGCCGGACTGCGCAGTTTTGCCCGCAGCATGCCGGAAGAGATCAATCGCATCCTCACCGATTCCATCTCCGATTACCTGCTCACTCCTTCACCCGATGCTGATGAAAATCTGCTCAATGAAGGCGTTCCCGGAGAAAAGATATTTTTTATAGGTAACATCATGATCGACTCGTTGGTACAATACAAAGATAAAGCAAAAGGATCAAACATTCTGCAGAAATTAGGATTAGATCAAAATTTTGCTCTCATCACTCTGCACCGCCCTTCCAATGTGGATAGTAAAAACGGACTTCTCACTATCCTCAACGCATTCGAAGAAATCTCAAGATTGATAAAGCTGGTCTTCCCTATCCATCCCCGTACAACTAAACAGATAGCAGCTTTCAGATTGGAAGAAAAAGTTAAAAAAATGAAGAACCTGCTTCTTGTTCCACCGGTAGGCTATTATGATTTCCTTAAACTTCAGATGGAAGCTAAATTCATTCTCACCGATTCCGGTGGCATCCAGGAAGAATCCACTTACTTTGGTGTGCCGTGCCTTACATTAAGACCCCAAACCGAACGACCTATCACTATTTGGGAAGGAACCAACAAACTGGTGAAACTTGAGACCGAAGATATCATCAAAGAAGCAAAAGAAATTTTAAGTGGTAATATCAAAAAAGGCAGTATCCCCAAATACTGGGATGGAAAAACTGCTGAAAGAATTGTTGAAATATTTAGAGAAAAATAAATGATAAATACATCATTCCTGCCCGTTGCATCCGAGTTTCTTAGCATTAAGGAATTACAGGAAATAATAACCTTATATTTACCACAGTTGAATAAACTTGGTTGTGATCAAATAACTAACGAACAAATAACAACTTCAAGGAAATTATTTTATTTTGTAATAACAGGTGGAACAGAGCAGCAGGTACTCGACTTGCAGGCAAAACACTTTGAAAATTTCTCCGATGAAGATATCGTCTTGTTGGCTCATCCCGGTAACAATTCACTTCCTGCTTGCCTGGAGGTACTGGCACGTTTCATTCAGGAAGGCAAAGAAGGAAAAATAATTTATCTACCCGATTTAGAAGCCCTATTTCAGGATTCGGCTCAAATAAACACTCAAACAATAACCGATAGCAAAACCTTAAAAGATTGCAGGATCGGACTTATTGGTAAACCTTCCGACTGGCTGGTTGCCAGCAGTCCTTCCCCGAAGATCGTAAAAAAACAGTGGGGAGCAAATGTTATCCCGATAAAACTTGATGAACTTAAAAAGCAAATATCTTCCATTGAACCTGAAAATACCAAAGCCATAATATCTGACTTGATAGGGAATGCAGATAGTGTTATCGAGCCTTCTGATAAAGAGATCGCTGATAATGTTCGGATATATTTAGCAATGAAGAAACTCGTGGGAAAATATCAACTCGATGCTGTTACTATTCGTTGTTTCGATCTTGTCCTCGACCTTGAAACAACCGGTTGTTTTGCACTTTCCCAGTTGAATGATGAAGGAATAATCGCAGGTTGTGAAGGTGATCTGGTGAGCACATTGGGAATGTTGTGGGCATACCACAAAACCGGCAAACTGCCCTGGATGGCAAATCCTTCCAGCATCGACCGGAATGATAACACGCTCTGGCTGG
>CBFDCX010000024.1:0-13462 GCA_965603415.1 uncultured bacterium | reverse complement strand
CAGGTACATCAACAGCAGGAGAGCTGGTAGTAATAGATGTTAGTCCTATTGATCTTCCTACTTCTCGTGTTGTGGTAGACCCTGACGTTACTTTTGATCCTGTGAGCGGTCCGCTTCAATGCGACGTTGTTGTTGCTGGTGATCCTCAAGGAGGAACACCTCCACCATATCCTGGAAATGTTCTAATATCTTATCTTACAACTTTTACAGGAACCACAGCTCAGCAAATTGACATGATTCTAAGTTACAGCGGTTTTGGTGTTGATTTGAATTGGATAGGCTGGTGGGATGGTTCTGCCTGGGTTCGTCCTAATGCTTGGGTATTTAATGATGGGCTGGAAGAGGTTAGTTTTGATATAACACCAACATCAAGAGACGGTGTTTATGAGTTTATTTTAGGAACCGATGATCCCCTTCCAATTACACTAACAAACTTTGCAGCTGAATTTGTTTCAAATAATTTAACTATCTTCTGGACTACTCAAAGTGAAAGCAGCAACATGGGTTGGAATATCTATCGTGGTGAAAGCAATACTGCTCTCGAAGATAATACTTCTATGCAAATTAATTATGATTTAATTGAAGGAGCAGGAACTACTTCCGAACCTACAAATTATACTTTCCAGGATGAATACCAGGTTTTCGAAAATAACACCTATTGGTATTGGTTAGAGAGCGTGAGCTATTCCAATGATACTGGAATTTACGGTCCTATTTCACTTACCATTCCAGAGGGTGCAATCATTCCCGAACTTCCAACAATTACATTATTAAAAGGTAACTATCCAAACCCATTCAACCCGATCACAACCATTCAATTCGACATCAAAGAAAGTGAAACTGCTGACTTAACTATCTACAACATTAAAGGTCAGATAGTTGAATCTACAACCTTCGAAGCCGGTGCTTATAACTACGAATGGAATTCGAAAGATAATGCTTCCGGAGTTTATTTCTACAAACTGAGTTCTCCAAGTTATTCAGAATTCAAGAAAATGATGTTACTGAAATAAATTTCAACAAATACAAAAACAGCCATCCGAATATCGGGTGGCTGTTTTTTTTTACTCACACAAAATTCCTCTAACTCCCTCTATCCGTCAAAGCCGGATAAATTCAGGAAGGAGAACAGATCGATGATCTATAACTACATTCTATTTCAATAGAACCATCTTTTTGGAGATAGTTTTAGATTTTGTTTTTAGTTGATAGAAATATATTCCTGATGAAACGGGTTTATTGTTTTCATCAGTACCGTTCCAAACAACTTCTCTCGTTCCCAAACCCCTGTTTGGGAATGAAAGAAACGTCTTAATCTTCTGACCTTTGATGTTGAATATCTCAAGTGTCACAAACGAGGACGTTTGTGCTACAGAAAAAGAAATCGTTGTTGTCGGATTGAATGGGTTGGGATAATTATTCAGATAGAAACCAGACATGTTAATTACTTGCTCGTCATCAATTCCAGTAAATATTTCAGGCTGGATAGAACCTGTGTTAAATCTATCGTGCTTGAACATTGGCCAAAATTTAAAATCTGGAAAGAACGCATCATCTTCATCAAGGAAAACAAGATTCCCAGAATTGGAGGAGAAAACCAATTCTATATCACCATCATCGTCCATATCACCCAGTGCAGGTGTTGGACTGAATGTTCCTGAACTTCCTTCATCATCAAGATAATATGGATAGCCATCAACAACAGAACCATCAGAATGCAATGCGAAAATATAATTATGAATTTTTACAACTATCTCCACACTGGTTGTATCTCCATCTATATCGGCAATGATCGGTGAAGAATTAATATTTCCTGCAGAACCCGGATGATCTAATATAACAGGCCAATTTGCTACCACATTGCCATCATGATGAAAAGCGTAAAGCTTCTCCAGAAAAGTTGGACCGGGCACGTATCCACCTATTAATATTTCAAAATCACCATCGCCATCCAAATCTCCCAATGCAGGAGAAGAAAGCCTGCCATAAGTAACAGTCACAGGCCAGCCGGGTTTTAAATTTCCTTGCGGATCGATAACATACAATGAATCTTCGTTAGTCTCGCTGTAGGCAACAGCTACAATTTCAAGTGTTCCGTCATTATCCAGATCACCAATTGCCGGAGCAGCTTTCACCACTCCGCAAGTTTCGAAAGGAAAACCGTCAACAACAGAACCATCCATATTCCAGGCATAAATTTCGAAAGACTCTGGAACAACTGGTCCCTGAAAAGTTCCTGCAATAAGCTCATATTCATCATCATTATCGATATCTGCAATTGCAGGTGAACCAATATCGTAAGGTGCACTCACAGGCCAGCCCGGTAAAACACTTCCATCATAATTGAAAATAAAAAGTGAACTACCCGAAGGATAGATTATTTCCAGTTCTTCATCGTCATCTACATTGAATAAAGCAGGTGATTTATGTGCTCCGTAATACATAGGAAATCCCAAAAGAGAATTCCCTGATGAATCCCAGGCATAAAGTGTAGACCAGCTTCCAGCAACAATATCAGTTACTCCATCATTATTTATATCACCTATTGCAGCAGTTGCAGAAAATGGAGAACCAACCTGCTTGGGCCAACCGAGTAAATCGTTACCATTTATATCTATTGCATATACAAAACCAGCTCCATAAGGATTCGGTTGATGACCATATGTTGTCATTATTATTTCTTTGATGCCATCTCCATCTAGGTCCGCAATTTTAAGAGCAGAAAGAACAGGCGATTGAGTATGATAATTCCAATCTCTTTCTCTATTTTCCAAAAGGTTTGTCTGATGTGAGTTATTGATGAAAAAGTCTTCTCCAGTTTCAGAAGACAATGATTTGATGAATTCTGTTTTGCAAAATACTGAATCATTAGTAACCACATAGATTAACAAAAATATTAAAAAACCTGTCACATACTTTTTCATAATTTTTCTCCTCATCTGAATTAAGTAGTGAATTATTCAACTACTTTTTTTATGATTCAATCTTCTATTTCTTATAAAACTTATGTAAAGAACTTTTTCACAAGAATAAAGATTCTTTCTTAAATAAATAAAAACTGAACCAAAAAAAAACGGAGCTCTAAGCCACCTTAACAAGACGAACGAGAATTAAAGGAAAAAATATTTTATTTATTATTTTTTAATATTTCTCTTTCTATTAGAAAAATCTTGACTCTGAATTGTCGTTTTTTTTGGTTGCTTCCTGTTCGGGGCGTAGCGCAGTCCGGTTAGCGCACTGGTTTTGGGAACCAGGAGTCGGAGGTTCGAATCCTCTCGCCCCGACCAGTTCATTAGAAAAGGTTTGACAGCAATAAGTGAGATTAGAATTTCACTTTCAGAAAGTAACAAGGGCGTGTAGCTCAGTTGGGAGAGCGCCTGCCTTACAAGCAGGTGGTCGGGGGTTCAAGTCCCTCCGCGCCCACCATTTTTTTACCGGCAATATTGCCGGTTTTTTAATTCAATAATATTTTTTAGTTAAAAATAAATTCCTTGACTCAATATACTCTGCTAAATTGACATTCACGCAATTAAGGTTATGAAATGAAGAAAAGAAAAAAGAAAAAAACGCAAAGCAGTAATAACTTCATATATATATTCCTTTTGGTGATATTCATATTAATGGTACTTTATTTGAATTCATCAAAGATCAGTACTTTATTAAAAAGCACGCAAAGAGATGAAACAAAAATAACAGCAAAAGAGCTAAAAGAAAAAATCACTGTTCAGGATGCTGTTGCTCATTCAATAAGATTACTGGGAATTCCTGACAAGAATTTCAGGAATCACATTGGTGATGATGCTATCTACATATCTCTGGGAATAAATAAGGATGAGATGGATTTGAATTATGCTAATATTATTATAACGGGACAAGTCGAACTTATTGGTGGCAAACTTATTTCCGGTAGAGAAATGAACAATGGTAATAAGCAGGTTCTGGAATTCATGGATACAAAAGATTCCCAGAAATATATTGTGACTTTGTATTATACAAAATCAAAAACCAGCAACCGTAAGAAAACCCAATTAGCAATAGTAGTAGATGATTTTGGCGCACAAAATGATAAATTACTCGATGATTTTTGTAAGCTTGATCCTAATATTTCCTTCGCTATCCTGCCGGATCAAAAATTCTCGAAACTGGTTATGAACAAAGCCGTTAAGGCAGATCATGAAACACTTATTCATATTCCCATGGAACCTGTCAGCTATCCTAAGAATAATCCCGGCAGCCATGCAATTTATGTTCATCTTTCAGATAAAGAGATCAGACGGCGCATGGAACGCTTTATAAAACAATTCCCACTTTGTGTGGGAGCAAATAATCACATGGGTTCCCTTGCCACAACAGATGAGAATGTGATGAGAAATGTGCTGGCCGTTTTAAAACAACATAACCTCTATTTTGTTGATAGCAGAACATCGCAATCATCGGTTGCTTATAAGATGGCAAAAAAGATGATGATACCTACCATCGAAAATCATCTGTTCCTGGATACACCATTTATCTCGGAAAAAACGCTTAAAAGAAAGATCCAGCAGCTCAAAGTAATTTCAAAGAATAACAATAAAATATTAGTAATAACTCATTGTGCAACCAGAGAACGGTATGAATTCTTAAAGAACTTTCTGCAGCAGATAGCAGAATTGGATTTAGAATTAGTTCCGGTTTCCAAGCTTTTCGAATCTGAACTTCCTGAAATATTATAGGTAGAAAAATGGAAATTCTAAAAGCAATTATTTTAGGAATTATTCAGGGATTAACGGAATTTCTGCCTATTAGTAGTTCCGGGCATCTGGTGCTGGCAGAACACTACCTGAACTTCAAACAACCCGATCTAAGCTTTGAGATATTCCTGCATCTTGGTTCGGTGATAGCAGTGCTTATTTATTTCCGCAAAGATATTCTGTATCTTTTAAAATCCCTGTTTTTTTTCAAAGAAAAAAGCTCGGAACACATAAATAATCGCAATACATTATTTTACCTGCTTGTAGCAACCGTAGTTACCGCTCTTATCGGACTTTATTTTGAAGACGCTGTCTTAAAAGCTTTCTCATCTCTCTATATTCCCAGCTTCATGCTTTTCATTACAGGTGTCATACTTTTCATGTCTGATAAGATAGAACCCAGAGGTTTAGGTACACATCAGCTTGGTATCAGGAAGTCCATCATTATCGGTCTGGGTCAGGCATTTGCTATCCTGCCCGGCATATCACGCTCGGGTTCTACTATAGCCATGGGAATTTTCACCGGATTAAAACGTGAAGCAGCAGCCAGGTTTTCATTTTTACTTTCCGTTCCCATCATTGTGGGAGCAAATATTCATAAAATTTCAAAGATCACTGAATTGGAAAAATCGCAGTTCTTACTCTTTCTTATTGGTGCATTTGCAGCATTTATTTCCGGTTATTCGGTAATTTCGCTGCTTATTTCATTTGTAAAAAAGCAGAAGCTCAAATATTTTGCCTATTATTGCTGGTTCATTTCTTTACTTTTACTTATTCTCTTTGTAGCTAAATAATATGCAAAGAAGAAAAAACTTTCCTCATTACGAATTCCTTAAAGAGCTTTCAAATCTTAAATCCGCGCCCCTTTTCCTGATACTCGGACAGGAATTTTATCTAAAAGATAAAGTTCATAAAGCTCTTATAGGAAAATTCACAACACCCGGTTCGAAAGATTTCGATCTGGTTACATTTTATGGCGACAATTGCGAAACAGAAAATGTGATCGAGCAACTGGAAATGATGCCCTTCATGTCTAAACACCGGATAATTATACTGAAGAATTTTGACAAACTGCGAGTGAATGGGAAAAATCTTTTAGCAGAATATGTTTCCAATCCGGTAAATAGTTCCATTCTTATTCTCACTGCGGAAAAGCTGGATGAACGCAGCAAAGCAGCAAAAGTTATCAATGAACAAGCAATATCAATAATATGCAGACCTCCATATAATGCAGAAGACATTGCACGCTGGCTGCGAAATGAACTTAGAGAACAGAATTACGAAATGAATAACGACTCTATCAATCTTTTTGCAAACAGCATCGAGACAGATTACCTGATCGCTGCAAATGAGTTGGAGAAACTGATCATTTATACCAAGAACACAGGAAAGATCACAATTGAAGATGTAAAAGAATCGGTGGGAAAATCAAAAACCGATAGTGTGTTTGACTTACAAAATGCACTGGGCAACAGGAATTTGAAGCAAGCTTTACAAGTCCTGGAGAATATGCTGGCGAATAACGAAACGGCTGTATTTATCATCACTATGCTCACGCGGTTTTTTTCTCAGTTGTGGAAAATCAAAGCACTGCAAAAAAAAAATATAAGTGATTCTGAAATAACCAATCGTTATCTTCCCGAAGTCTATTCAAAATTCAGAAGTAGTTACCTGAAATATGCAAAGAATTACCAGACCAGATCTATTAGAAAAGCTTTTTCCCTTCTTCTGCAGGCAGATATAGATTCAAAATCTCTAAATACCAAAGAAGAGATCATCATGGAAACACTGATTTATAACCTCTGTAAATCCCAGGAGTAATATTGGATCAGAAATTTCGTGCCGGTTTTGTTTCCATTGTTGGTAAACCAAATGTAGGAAAATCTACACTGATGAATAAACTGCTGGGAGAAAAACTGTCGATAATCTCTCCCAAACCTCAAACAACCCGCCAGCAGGTGAAAGGTATTCTTACCGATGAATCCAGGCAGATAGTGTTCCTGGATACTCCGGGATTTTTAAAAGCCCGGTATGAACTGCACCGAAAAATGCAAGAATATCTACAAAAGTCACTAAAAGATTCCGATCTGATCATTTTTATAACCGATGCTCATAAATTTCCCACAGATTACGATAACCAGTTGTGTGAAATGCTGAATAAAATAAAGATCCCCAAGATCGCTATATTGAATAAGATCGACCTTGTAGAAGAAGATGTTACCAAAGAAAAGATAAAGCAATTATCGCAGTTAGACTTTGAAAAAGTGATCCCGCTTTCAGCTTTGAACCAGGATAAATTCGATGATCTGCTAACTTTGATTACCGGCTATCTGCCTTTTAATCCACCTTTCTACTCCCTCGATGATGTATCTGATCTTCCGATGAGATTCTTTGTACAGGAAATCATCAGGGAGCAGATATTCCTTAAATACAGGGACGAAATACCTTATGCTTCTACCGTTGTGGTGGAACGCTACAAAGACTTTCCCAATAAAGTTGATATATCTGCCAATATCTGGCTGGAACGAAAATCTCAAAAACCCATCTTGCTGGGAAAAAACGGTGAGAAAATAAAAGCTGTAAGAATAGCTTCCGAAAAGGAAATACATAAAATTCTAAGTAAACGCACCAAAGTAGAATTGTGGATAAAGATCAAGCCGAACTGGCGTAAAAAGAAAAATGCCTTAAAAGAATTTGGCTATAGTTAATGTTGTCATATATTATTCTTAAAAATAAGCGGTAAAAAGTTAAAAAATCATAGATCACAGCTATCGGGAAAGTACTAAAAAAATATTTGACATCAAATAGTTCGGGAAATTATTTGTTTCCACCCTTTTGGAGGATTAGTTCTAATTGGTAAGACAGCGGTCTTGAAAACCGCCGGGCTTTGCCCTTGGGGGTTCGAGTCCCTCATCCTCCGCCAGGAACTATAGAAGTGGAGAGGTGACCGAGCTGGTTGAAGGTGCGCGCCTGCTAAGCGTGTGTGGGGGTTAAACTTCACCGAGGGTTCGAATCCCTCCCTCTCCGCCAGTTTAAATATAGATTTTTTGGGCCGTCGACAAGTGGTAAGTCACATGGTTTTGGTCCATGCATTCGGGGGTTCGAATCCTCCCGGCCCAACCACTGAAAAGCCATAGCAATATGGCTTTTTTTATTTTTTGTAATTTTTTTATTACATTTTTTGTAAAAATAAATTGACCATCACATTTTTCTTTCAAGTTTTGTATTCTGAATTGTTTTGGAAGGTTTCCTTTCTTAAGTAGGAGATATAATGGGAAAACGGATTTTGGTAGTTGAAGACGAACAAATTATCGGAGAAGATATAAAAAGAACTTTAGAACAGTTCGGTTATTCTGTAATTGATGTTTTAGCTTCAGGAGAGGAGGCTTTACAAAAGTTAGATAAACTGAATCCAGATATGATATTGATGGACATTATGCTGGGAGAAACACTAACTGGAATTGAAACTGCAAATAAAGTTCTAAAATCATACGATATTCCTATACTTTATCTAACAGCCTATGCTAACGAAAAAATACTGGAAGAAGCTAAGTTGACTCAACCATACGGGTATATTATTAAACCATTTGAGGAGAAGGAACTTCGTGCAACGATTGAAATGGCTTTTTATCGACACAGAATGGAAAATACTTTAAAAGAGAGCGAAAAAAAACACAGGATATTATTTAACAATATAATAGATCCTATCTTTATTTTTTCCAAAGAAGATCTGCATTTTCTGGATTGTAATAATTCTGTTATAAGCAATTACGGGTATTCCAAAAAAGAATTAACACAAATGACTCCTTTTGATCTTCACCCAAAGAGTGAATACGAAAAGGTACAACGTTACGTAAAAGAAATCACTGTTGAACCCATCATTTACAACCACCTTACAAAGAGTGGAAAAAAGATTAATGTAGAGATCCACTCCAAAGAAATTATCTATGAAGATAACGCGGCAATCTTGAGCATAGCGCATGATATAACCGAACGCAAGAAAGCCGAAGAAAAACTTAAAGAAACTCAGGAACGTCTATCTATTGTTTTTAAAAATGTTCCCAATATTATCCTTTATGAAATTGGTGGTGGTCGCAGATTTATATCGGAAAACATAATCAAGCTTCTTGGTTACCCTGCAAAAGAATTTATAAAAGATAAGAAGAAATTTACAAACCTGATACATAATGATGATCGTGAAATTATAAAACAGAAAATTAATACCTGGAAAGAAAGCGGATATTCAGAAATGCTTACTCTCTGGTATAGAATTAAACATGCCTCAGGCACAACTATCTGGCTCGAAGACAGGATGGTTGCCATCACTCCCACTAACGATAAGAAATACATTACTGGTGTTTTGATAGACAACTCCGATCTGAAAAGAGCTGATGAAGCACTTAAGATCAGCCAATCAAGATTTAAGGCAGTTGTAGAAGATCAGACTGAATACATAGCTCGTTTTCTGCAAGACACTACACTCACTTTTGTTAACAGAGCATATTGTCGGTTTACTGGTAAAAGCAATGAAGATTTGATCGGTACAAAATGGTTGAATGATTTTTCTACCAAGAATAAAGAAGAATTTTTAAAAATATTTAGCTCGCTAACTATTGAAGATCCTGTTGCCATAAGAGAATCTAAAACAGAGCTTGATGATTTAGATGCAACCTGGACCGAATGGACATTTCGTGCCCTTTTCGATGAAAATGGAAATTTCATTGAATTTCAATCTGTGGGTAAAGATATCACAGATAGGAAAAATGCAGAAGTTGAAAAACAAAAAATCCAGGACCAGCTTTTTCAGTCACAGAAAATGGAAGTAGTCGGACGTTTAGCAGGTGGCATCGCTCACGATTTTAATAATCTTCTCACAGCTATCAACGGTTATGCCGATCTGGCAAAAAACAAATTAGCCAATAATGATCCAGCCGCTGAAGATCTCGATGTTATCAAAGAATGTGGAGAAAAAGCAGCAAAACTGACTCAACAGCTTCTTGGTTTCTCACGTAGACAGATCACCGATAAGAAGATAATCGATTTGAATATTGTGATCCAAGATCTGAATAAAATGCTCACCCGTCTTATCGGTGAAGAAATAGAATTGAAAACCTGTACATCCAAAGAGCAATGCATCGTTAACGCAGATTCAGGGCAAATAGAGCAGGTTCTTATAAATTTGATTGTAAATGCTAGAGATGCGATGCCCAAAGGTGGAGTGATTACTATAAGTACAATTATCGAGACGATCAATGCAAAGGAAGCAAAGAAACTAGGTCTTGAACAAAGTGGTAAATACACTGTAACCTCAATACAAGATATTGGAAGTGGAATCTCGGAAGATATAAGAGAGAAGATATTCGAACCCTTCTTTACAACAAAAGAACTGGGCGAAGGTACAGGACTTGGCCTGGCAACGGTTTATGGAATAATAAAACAGAATGATGGGCACATTATTGTAGAATCTGAAGTTGGTAAAGGAACCTGTTTTAGATTCTATCTACCTTATGTTGAAGCAGATATTTCCAAATCAGAAACTAAAGCTATCGAGGACGAGGAACTCCCCAGAGGCAATGAGACAATTCTCCTGGTTGAAGATGAAGAAAGTATCAGAGAGTTTGTTGCTTCAATTCTTGAAGAATATGGTTATAATATTCTAGAAGCAATTAATGGAGAAGAAGGACTACAACTGGCAAAAGATTATAAAGAACCGATCGATTTACTTCTTTCCGATATCAGAATGCCTAAAATGAGTGGTCCAAAACTTTCAGAATTGCTTAAAAAAGATCATCAAGAGACAAAAGCTCTCTTTATCTCGGGACATACTGATGATGATGTTCTTCAAGAAATTTCCAGATCAAATGCAGGGTTTTTGCACAAACCTTTTTCCTTTACAGCACTTGTAAACAAAGTACGTGAGGTACTCGATAAAAAAGGAACCTAAATGAAAAAACGTAAAGCTGAACTTGAGAAGCGGATATTTATCCTCTTTTTCATTATTACTTTCATTCTTGTATTAACCATTATATTCATCGAATGGCAATTGGTGAAATTTGGCATAACGCAGTATGAAGATGTAAATCTGAATTTGACTTTTTCAGATTTCAAAATAGTCCATAGTGAAAAACAGGCTATTTCACAAAATAAACTCATAAAATTTACATCCGACATCAGGCTTGAAGATGCTATTAGAATTAAGAATGCTAAGCAAATATCAAATCGCTTATATTCACATTACGAACAGGCAGATATGAATAATCTCACGATCTATAGCAGGGAGAGGACGGTTCTTTTTGGAACAAAATGGGATTTGATAAATAAATATCTTGCTCAAATCTATCAGAATACCTCTCAAGAAGAATCGGGATCTTTTATAGCGAATTATGGAAATAAACTCTTTCAAATTGATTATTATCCTCTTATTTCCAGCAAAGAAACTATTGAACTATTGGCAGTATTCATCATAGTGGAAAGAATCGAGATTAGCACATTTCATTTAAATTCAGAATATAATCTTAAGCTTGTGCCTTTTGATGGTGAATTGAACGAAGTACAGATACCACTTGCCTTATTAAATCATATAGATGATCTAAATTTAATTGTTCAAAATATGTCTCAAAACCAGGAGATTGAATCAATCCACAAGTTAAATGTAGAACATGCAGTTGGCATTCATATTTTGTATGATTTACATAATCAGCCCGGTGGTATTCTTCTTATTCCCTATATTAGAGATACAAATAGATTTGCTAATCAGAGTTTGTTACTTTTTGTTCTTATTTTGCTGGCTACTACACTTATCATGATCGTCCTGCTTGGAAACTGGTTTAGTAAAACCATTCTAATGCCAGTTAATAGCATCAGTGAAAGAATGAGAGAAATATCGGCGAATCCCTCCACGATAAAACCAATTGAACAAAAATATACAGGTGTTCTGGGTGATATGGTAGCTTCTTTTAACACAATGAATATCGCTCTTTCCAACCATCGCAAAAATATGCAGGAATACAAGATTATTACAGACAATATCGATTCAGGTATTTTCTGGCTTGATAATGATTTTAATATTATCCTGTTCAATCCCAGTTTTATGAAGATCACTGGTTTGAAAACAGAAGAGAAAATTATTGGTAAGAATCTTTCGCGGCTTCTGGGAACCAAAGAAAACATTCTTAACAAAATGGAAGGATACAGTATTACACTACCTCAACTTGAGATCTATCCAAATAATAGATTGAAGTATGTTACATTGAATCTTCGTAGGACCAAATATGACGAGGGTTACCGCTTCTTTGGAAGTATTACGGATATTTCTAATGAGATAAAGCAGACAAAAGCCAGAGAAGCTCTGGAACTGGAACTTATCAAAAGCAACAAAGCCGCTGAACTCGGCAGAAAAGTGGAAGGCATTGTTCATAATATCAATTCCCCTCTCAATTCAATTCTGGGATATGCTCAATTACTCAAAAAAGAAAATAAGGACAATGAAGATATAACTAAAATTATCGATGCCGGGAAAAAGATCGCAAACAATGTGAAAGGATTGCTTACCAAAGTTAAACAAAGCAATATCTCAAGTGTGCGACCTATCAAGGTCAATGAACTTATAGATCGGGAGTTGGATTTCTGTGAACATAATCTTTTCTTTAAACACTATGTAACCTTGGAGAAGAATTTTCAGGGAGATATTCCCAAACTTAATGCCATTTATAGTGATATAAGTCTATGCATTGCCAATATCATCAATAATGCTATCGAAGCACTAAAAAATAGTGAAGATAAATTCCTGCGAGTTAGAACCTACTCACATAATAATATGATCGCTATCGAGATAGAAGATACCGGTGAAGGTATAAAAGAAAGAGATATCCCCAAGATATTTGAATCTTATTTCTCTACAAAAACAGGTAAAGATGGAACAGGTTTCGGACTGGGACTGGCAATTTCAAAAAGTGTGGTTGAAAAGTATAACGGCTATATTACGGTCGACTCTAAAGTTAAGCTGGGCAGTAAATTTACAATTAATCTGCCGATTAAGTAAAAGGAAGGATCTATGACAACTAATACACAAAACAAAAATGAGAACAAAAAGGCACGAATTCTTATAGTTGATGACGAACAGGATACACGAGATATTTTCAGGCGTCAGTTGGAAGAAGATTATTACATCGATACTGCCGAATCTGCCCTTGTTGCAGTGGAAAAAATAAAACAAAATCATTATCACATAGCAATGACCGATCTTGTTATGCCAGGTGAGGATGGATTGGAACTTCTTAAGACAATTAAGAAGAACTGGCCTCAAATTGCTGTGATGGTCATCAGTGGCAAAGCTTCTATCGAAATGGCTGTAGAAGCAATGAAGTTAGGTGCTGACGAGTTCATAGAGAAGCCTGTGGAAGACCTGGATTTGCTTAAATTGATGATAAAAAAGATACTCAAGATCACATGGCAGAAAGAAGAAATAAAGCGTTTGCGTTCTATCCTGGATCATGAATTTGACAGATCTCATATTGTAGGCAATAGTTTAGCTATTCAACGACGTTTAGAAAAAATAAAACGTATCGCCCCGCTGGATACCACAATCTTAATCACCGGGGAAACTGGAGTTGGTAAAGAACTATTTGCCGAATTGATCTATAAAAACAGTAACCGGAAAAACAAAAAATTTGTAACGGTGAATTGTGGTAGTCTTCCGGAAAATCTTTTAGAAAGCACGCTTTTCGGACACA
>CBFDCX010000023.1:0-13641 GCA_965603415.1 uncultured bacterium | reverse complement strand
GCAGCGCTACAAAGAGGCTGTTCTAAAAATGGAACACAACCTGAAGCAATTATTGAAAGATAAAAAGAATCAACTGGCAATTGTTATGAACGAACTGCGCGAACTTTCACCCCAGGAAGCATTGAAGCGGGGTTACAGCTTTATCCGTAAAGAGAAAAAAATATTGAACTCGATTAAAGAAATAGCAGTTAATGAAGAGCTGGAACTTATTCTTGCTGACGGAAAACTAATAACAAAAGTTAAGGAAATCAAACGAAACGGTTTACCGGGGAAAAAGAAAAAGGAAACATCCGATGTATAAGTACACTGTAATTATAATCCTGTTACTATTTTTTTTTTCTACTTCATTGTTTGGCAGCATCCGAGCAGTATGGGTACCATTATGGGAGATCACAACGTTGGGAAAAGCGGATACGGTCTTTACAGAGTTATTAAAGCACAACGTAAACCAGATACTTTTACAGGTTCGCTATCGCGGTGATGCCGGCTATTTTCCAAATAGACATAACAACTTCTATCCTAATCCCGATAAGAGATATCATGCCCTGGAAGATTCGCTTTTTGATCCGCTCGATTATTTCATAAAAAAAGGAAGAGCTGCCGATATCGAAGTGCATGCCTGGTTTACGGCTTTTGTGATTACCGGCCACGATCTTACGGTCTTCGATTCCACCCATGTTTATTTTTCCAATCCCGATTGGGTAACAACCAATTATTCCCAAACACCCATGAATTATGAACTATTGGAAGGTGCTTATTTCGATCCGGGAATTCCTGAAGTTCAGAATTACACTTTCAATGTGCTGATGGATATAGTGGCAAATTACGATATCGATGGGATTCACCTGGATTATATCCGTTATCCGGGAGAGGACTACGGTTATAATAAACTGGCAGTGAAAAAATATAAACAGGATATCAAACTGCAGGAAGCAAAAAACTGGCAGAACTGGAAAGAGAAGCAGGTAAGCAATTTTGTGCGGAAAGTTTATGCTAAGGTCAAAGGAATTTCGGAACATCTGCAGGTTACAGCTGCGGTACTCGCAGATCCCGATGATGCCCAGGAATATTATTCCCAGAACTGGGCTGAATGGCTGGAGCAGGGATTTATAGATAAGGTTTACCTGATGGCTTATACTACTTCAACTTCTTCATTGGAAAAACAACTTACATACATTTCCAACTTGAATATAAATGATAAAATTGTGGTAGGCTTAAGAAGCTGGAGTGAATCTAAGAAATATCCGGCTTATGAAATCAATGAAAAGATCAAGCTTACCGGGAAATTGGATTTTGCCGGATATGCCCTTTTCAGTTATTCTGGAATAAGGCAATCGGAGTATTTTAAAGAACTGAAAATGAAATAGGATTTGTAGAATGCGTGTAGATCAATTATTGAATAAATTATGCCTGGTGAAAACTCGCAGTATAGCCAAAAAAGCCTGCGATAAGAACTTGGTGAAAATAAACGATAAAATTGCCAAAGCAAGCGCAAATGTGAATGATGGAGATATCATAGAATACCAGCTTTACGGGTATTTCAATAAACTAAGAATAACAACCGTTCCCAAAGGGAATGTATCGAAAAATAGCTCTCCTGAATTTTATGAGATATTGGATCGGAACAAACTGGAGATATAATAAAAACGCCCGATTTTCATCGGGCGTAAAAGTGCTTTTAATCTCTTTTTTATTCGTCGTACTTTTCAATTTCTTTATCCAGCTCACCAAACGCTTGTGACGCTTTAAACTGATTGTAAAGCGCTTCTTCGTTCTTGATCTGGTTCATCATGTTTTTGTTAACCGCTTCTTTGGGAACGCTCACACGTACAAAAGTTTGATAACGGTTGTCATCGTTTACGATAGTTTCCTGTTTTGTTACCATCACATTTGTAAACTTGGCGTTGGCAACAGCTTTCACTACTTTGCTGGTAAGAGCCAGAACCTGCGGATCATTAACTCCAGCTTCTTCTTCGTAATTCTTAACCATACCTTTCACATAAGTTTCCACATACTGTGCAGCTTGCAGCATGGCATTTGCATAAGCGGCATCGTAAGATGAATTCTGAGAAACTTTGGTTGCCATTCCATAAGTTTGAACGTACTCTGCATTATCCTGCTTTTGCCACCAATCCGGATAATAAAGTTTTTTTACACCTTTTGGACCACCTTTCCCGCCGCAAGCGGTGATAACAAATGCAACGATCAATAACAATGCAATGATCTTAAATACTCTCATACTTCCTCCTTTTATTGAATATCTCTTTCATTTTTCACGAAATCAATTTCATTAATTTGAATAATTTCGTGTATTTCATTAATTTGAAACACATGCCAGCAATTGCCCCGAATATTTTGTGGTACATCAAAACTGGCAAGTAATTTATTTTGCCCATATACTTGCACCAGGGCATTACTGCGGGAAAGATGTTTGCTTCTTTTCTTCTTTTTATTGGAATAATCATATACGGAATAATAATAATCACCTTTTGCAGGCTTGTAAATAGTAATAGTTTCGGGACCATATTTATCTGTATCATCTCTATCCAGGAAGTCTTTTCCGGCTATTAGTATCTTGTTTCGATACCAGATATGGAAATCACCACCATCAGGATTAGGTCCACTGAGATGTGCATCCAGATCGCGCGGTCTGCTACCCCAGGTGAGCACAATTCGGAATTCTTTGATCTCAGGAGATAAAGCGCAAATAATTTCTCGTGGTGTTTCGTCAGCTCCCATCCTGGTGGTAACCGTCATACCTATAAAACCTTCTTTGGTCACATTCAGCATGTATTGTCCAATTTCGACATCAAAAATAAAAATTCCTGTTTCATCGGTTTTATCAATGCGGGTATCATGCATATAATCTTCAATGCTGATACCGGCATCAGCAAGAGGTTCACCTGTAACTGCATTTACCACTCTTCCCACAATGATGCGGGATTTGGGATAGAATTTTATTTCACGATCAACTTCACCGGTGGAAGCATCTAATGTAAACACTTTACAAGCTAATCCTGCTCTATCGGGAATTTTGATCAGGTCTATCAGATTTTTTCCTTTGTAAATGGAAATCATGGGTTTGGAACGGGCTATTAAAGTAGGATCGATATTCATATCATCATCAGCAAATTTATCTTTTATCCAGAAAGTGAAATAGCCTTCATCTGAATTCACTTTAAAGACCTGTTTGGATTCCATGGTCATACCTTCACCTACGGAGATCAGCTTTCCGTTTAATACTTCCTGTGCTCCACCACCGTTTATAAAAGCGTGCTCTTTTCCGATAGAACCACTCATGAATCCGTTGCATTCACCTTCAAACTCGTCCCAGGCAAGATTTATCTGGTATTCAATTGCATATAATTGACTGAAAAATAAGATTGTTAATAATAATATTAATCTTTTCATTAAAACTCCTGCAACAAGAAATCATTTTTTTTAATTACATCGTCAAGTAAAATGTTCTTAATTGAAATTGAGATCAGCGATTATTGAATCTATAAGTCTATATCCTCTTCAAAATTACCTATGATATCGTCCACTTTGATAATTTGAATAAAGCCAACACCTTTTTTATCGAGATCAATCCCGTTTTCTTTGAGAAGATCTGCCAATTGATGTGCAACATCTTTATTTTCCACATGAGCGAAAATCACGTTGGAGTGTTTCGATTTGCCTTGCGCCATATAACTGAGTCCGGCAAATACAGGTACTTCATAGGCTAATTTCTTGGCCATGGAAACGGCATCAAGAATGGAAGCATTTGTAATTCCTACTTCCACCATCGCATTCATAACTTCCGATTCTACATTTGGTTCGTTCAGGGTCATTATCATCAGGTAGTTTTTACCATCAGATTCTTTCAGTTCTTTCTCATCATATTTTTCCAGAATATTTATCACATCATCTTTTGTTTTACTTTTAAGCAGTTCCTCACAAAATTTCTTCTTTTTAAGAAGGCGGTTTGATTGAGCCAAAAGCTGCAGATATTCCTTGTTCTGATCTTCAGAACAGCCAAAAAAGAAAATTATCCTGGCGGGTCCCATTTCAGGATTTTCATATTCAACGCCATCTTTGAAGATAATGATGCACATAAAGAGTTTTTCTACCACATTGCTACGAGCATGAGGAAGAGCAATCCCAGGCATCAATTCGGTATTTGACATATTCTCACGTTTATTTAAAGCTTGCAGGAATTTTTTCTGATTTCTGATATAATCGTGATTGTAAACATGGTTTACCATACCTTCAAAGAAATCTTTCTTGTTCTTTACATCAGGATTAATAACTATCAGATTTTTATCAATAATATTTTTCCACATAATTTCTCCTTAAAAACTCTCTCTTTTAAATTTTGTGAAGCCAACTTTTAAAAGTAACGGCGTAAGAAGAGCACTCATTATTACCATAAGAATTGTAGCCGACAGGATATCGGTTGAAATCACCCTTTTTTCTAAAGCCATATTAGCTACGATGAGAGCTACTTCTCCTCGTGGCATCATTCCCATACCTATCCGGAATGAACGAATAGCATCAAAATTATTCAGCCTGGCACCTAAGGCACTACCAATTGCTTTTCCTGCAATGGCAAGAACTACAAAAGAAAGCAGGAATAGAGGTTCAGTTTCGATATCAAAAAGGTTGAATTGTAAACCTATATTAACAAAAAAAACATCTACAAAAAAAGATTTCCCAATATTTGTTATGCCTTTTTGTACGGCATGTTTATGATGTGTTTGCCCCAGGAACAAACCGGCAAAATACGCTCCTGTAATGGCGGCTAAGCCTGTCAATTCGGCGAACCAGGAATATAAAAATGCGGTTGCAATCGCTAAAGATAAAACTACATTATTAAGAAGTAATTTTTTCAAATTCAGAAAAAACGGTTTTAATATAAAAATACCAAAAAAAAAAGAAATCAAAAAGAATGCTGCTATTTTTATCAGAGAAAGAGAGATAGTCGAACCAGCATTTACTGAACCAGTGGTTAATCCGAACACAAAGGTCAGCAAAAGAATTCCTACAATATCATCAATAATTGCAGCGTTAACAATACATCTACCTTCCAAGCTTTTCATTTTACCCAGGTCAAACAGGGTCATCACACTCACGCTTACACTTGTAGCTGTAAAGATCACACCCACAATTAATGCCTGAGAAACATTATGTAAAACAAAATAAGTTAAGAAAAAGCCTAAAGAAAATGGTAAGATAATACCACCTACAGCAGGTAACAAAGCCTGGCGGGAATCTTCCCTGATCTGTTTGATATTTGTTTCCAGACCTGCTTCAAAAAGCAGAAAAAGTACACCGGCTTTAGCTATCCAGGTAATTACTTCATCAGGTTCAATGAAATGCAAAAAAGTAGGTCCTAACACAATTCCTAGAAACAGCATTCCTATTACCGGGGGTTGTTTAAATTTTTTGGAGATGGCTCCAAGTACTTTGGAAAAGAAGATGATTATTGCCAGATGCAATAAAATACTATTTTCCATGATTATTCTTTATAATTCTTTGCTGATTTATATGTTGATCGTATGTTTTTGTAAATTCATGCCAGCCGGTTCCAGTAGCAAAAAAGAAGAAATAATCAGTTTCTTCGGGTTCCAGAACCGCTTGAATAGAGGTAACAGAAGGATTACAGATAGGGGTGGGTGGCAGTCCATAATGTTTGTATGTGTTATAGGGAGAATCAATACTTAGATCTTTATAATATATTTTTTTCCTTATCTTACCCTGTTCTTCCAAAGCGTATGCAATAGTTGGATCTGCCTGTAGTCTGTAGTGATAATTCAATCTGTTCAAATACACACTGGCAATGGTGGATTTTTCTTCTTCCACTCGCGCTTCTCGTTCCACTATCGATGCCAGGATTATCACATCATAAAAATCCAGTTGTTTATCAGGTATAAAATTTAGGTCGGCTGTTTGAGAAAAAAAGCTTTGTACAAGATGAGAAATTATATATCTTTCGCTAATCCCTTCCGGGAAATGATAAGTTTCAGGATAGAGAAAACCTTCCAGACTGGTAATGGAAAAGCCGGTCAATTGCTTTGCGATCTGAGGATCATTACAAATTTCCATAAAACGTTTATAATTTCCAAAGTTATTTTTACTTAATAGTTTACATGTCTTTCTTACAGATAATCCTTCCGGAATTGTTATTTTACGAAGAACTACTTTGCCGGATTTTATTGTTTCAATTACATCAGATAAAGCTAATCTACCTTTGAATAAATATTTCCCATAACTTAGAATTCCAGCGGATTTTGTTAATTTAATAAAAACATAAAATGAGTTCTTACTACGGATCACCCTATGATCAGCAAGTTTCTGAGCTATCGAGAGAGCTGTTTCACCCTTCTTAATTTCCACCAGAACTTCATTAACTTGTCTGGGTAAAAAGAACAAAGACATTACATAACTTCCTATAGAAACAAATAATATCAAGAAAACAATTATTATTTTTTTATACAATTTCATTTATTATTTTCCAAGTAGTTTCTTAATATTAAGGATGCAGCAACTTTATCGATCACACCTTTACTCTCATGAATATTGTATCCCATTTTTTGTAGGGCTTCATTTGCTTCTATGGTTGTGTATCTTTCATCCCACATAATTACAGGAATAGAAATATCCTTTTTCAGCTTCTCTGCAAAATTACGTACTTCTTTGGTTTTTTGAGTATCCTCTCCATCGAGGTTCAATGGTAATCCCAGGATGATTTTCCCAATTTTCTCTTTCTTAATTATACTGGTAATTTCATCAAGAAGGTCATCATTATTAATTATTACTTTATAGGGACGAGCAATAATCTGCATCGGATCGCTAATAGCAATACCAACCCGCACCGCACCATGATCGATACCCATAATTCTATATAATTCCATATGTAAGTTCTTTCCTGTAAACGAAGTGGACAAGTTGGCTATTATCTGTCACAGAGAAGGGGTGTTTGTGTCCTCTTCTTTTTTGTCTTCATCTTTTTCTTTCAATTTTGCGATTAAGTCTTTTTTTACTTCGATCTCTTTTTCAAATTTTATGATCTTCTTGATGTGCTCCTGAATCTCTGCATTTTCTTTAAATTCTTTCTGGTTGTTATATATAAAATGACCAATTTCCGTTTTTCGATCTCTTATTTGTGCTTTCAATCCACTTATTTTAAATTTCAAGGCAGATATCTTGCTGACTTCCTCAACTTTATCGAAAACCTTTAATAATACAGTATTTGCTTCTTTTCGAATGTTATCAAAAAAAGCCTTTTTATCCATGTTCTCCTCCACAATCATTTTGAAATTCTACTTAATTGTTTTTTTGTCAATTTTTTTAAAAAGTGATTTCATTGTTACGAGTGTTAAATAAGAAATATTAATAAAAACAGAATTAATAATTTTTGGTATTAATTTTGCGTAACTAATAGACATTATTAAATAAAAAAAGGTAGGAGAAATAAAATGAGAAGAATTTTAGTTATTTGGATTATATTGACCGCAATCTCATTTCTTTATTCATCAGAATTAGGAATTGATTTGAAATATGAAAAAACCGATTCCCAGCTTTTAAGAAATGATATATCAGGAATGGAAGCTAATTTCACATTATCGGAGATCGTATCATTCGATGTGAATACACCGGAAGGAACTTTTTCCCAGTTAAATATACCTGGTTACACACATACAAGTAACATAGGTGCACCAAAGCTTCCGGCAATAAGAAAGATAATTGCTGTCCCTTTTGGCGCTGAGATCAAGATTGCATCTTTGAACTATAAATCCATGGAATATGAATTGGACAATTATGGAATTAATTATCCTCTAATGCCTGCTCAACCGCCAGTTCCAAAAAGTGCAGATCCCTCTACAATTGAATTCAAATATTATGTTCAAGCTTACTTGGAAACTAGTTATTCCGGCAATGAAGTGGTACAGATCGAGGAACTTGGAATAATGCGCGGAATGAGACTGTTTACATTGATCGTAGAACCAATCCAATATAATCCTGTTTCGGGAATAATAAAGGTATTCAATAATATTGATGTTCGTGTCGATTTTACAGGATCAGATCTGGCTGAAACAAATTTAAGAAGAGCAAAGACATATTCCCCGTATTTTGAATCTGCTTACCAGAATTACGTTTTTAATTATTCTCCCACATCTTCAAGAGAAGATTTAACCAGATATCCGATAAAGTATGTAATCATTTCCGACCCGATGTTCGAAGCACAATTGGAGCCTTTCATCGATTGGAAAATCCAGAAAGGTTTCGAAGTAATTGTAGGTTATACTAATGATCCGGCAGTTGGAAATACAACCACATCCATAAAGAATTATATTCAAACTTTGTGGGATGCTGCAACTCCCGAATCTCCGGCTCCTTCATTCATTCTGTTTGTGGGAGATGTTGCACAAATTCCAGCCTGGAGTGGAAGCACTGGTAGTCATATTACAGATCTGAACTATGTTAAAATGGAAGGGGGAGATTATCTTCCTGAAATTTATTATGGAAGATTCTCGGCAAATAATGAAACTGAACTTCAACCTCAAATCAATAAAACTCTCGAATATGAAAAGTACGAAATGCCTGATCCTTCTTTTCTTGGTGAAGTTGTGATGATAGCTGGAATGGATAGCTATCATGGCAATACCTGGGGAAACGGACAGATAAATTATGGAACTGATAACTATTTTAATGCTGCTCATGGAATTCTTTCGCACACATATTTATATCCTAATTCAGGTAGCAACTCTGCAAATATTATCCAGAATGTCAGCGATGGTGTAGGTTATATCAATTATACTGCTCATGGTAGTTCAACTTCCTGGAGTGATCCCAGTTTTACAATTGCCAATATTAACGGACTTCAAAACCAAAGCAAATATCCATTGGCTGTGGGAAATTGCTGTTTAACAAATAAATTTGAAGTTCAAACCTGTTTTGGTGAAGCATGGTTGAGAGCAGAAAACAAAGGTGCTATTGGCTATATCGGCGGAACGAATTCTACTTATTGGGACGAAGACTACTGGTGGGGAGTCGGCGCTGGTACAGTTACTGCAAATCCTACTTATGCAGGCACAGGTCCCGGTGCTTATGACGGCATGTTTCACGATCATGGAGAACCTTTTAATGAATGGTATACAACTTCTTATGCTGTTATCATGGCCGGAAATTTGGCCGTTGTTCAAGGAGGTGGAAGCTCAAACTATTATTGGGAGATCTACTCGATTATGGGTGATCCGTCTTTAACCACCTTTTTCGGAGTTCCTTCTGATAATATTGTTAGTTATCCTTCCACTATATTCTTGGGATTGACTTCAGTTCAAATTTCAGCAGAACCATATTCTTATGTATCAATTTCAATGGATGGCGTCAGTCATGGAGTTGGTCTGGTTGATGCCACAGGTGTTATCAATTTGGATATTGATCCGTTTGTCACTCCGGGTCTTGCTCAATTAGTAATTACCCGTCAAAATAGAGTACCTATCATTGAGGATATCGAAGTTATTCCTAATGCCGGTCCTTATGTTATTGTCAGCAATTTTGTGATTAACGATGATAATAATAATATACCTGAATACAATGAAATTCTTACTCTGGATGTAACATTTGAAAATGTAGGTGTAGAAGAAGCTTTGAATGTTAATGCTACTCTCAGTACAGATGACACTTATGTAAACATTACTTCCTATTATGTTGAAATTGGTGATATTATAGCAGGTTCAACTGTTACAATTACAGATGCTTTCGAAATTGATATTGCCGATGATATTCCTGATCAACACCAGATATTCTTTGATGTTGAAATAGTGGGTTCAAGCACTTGGAATTCGATGATCAACATTATCTTTAATGCCCCGGCTTTCGAAATTGGTGATATGGTGATCAACGATTCCGGTGGCGATGGCATACTCGATCCGGGAGAAACAGCTACATTATTAATACCACTGACAAACATTGGCAACGCTGTTTCACCTGAAATTTTTACTCAGCTTGTGAATGGCTCACCCGATATTATTACAATTATTTCCGGAAACTTCGCTCTGAATGCTTTGAATCCTGCCGAAGAAGGTACTGCAGAATTTGAAATAGAAGTAGATGCTGGTGTTACCCCCGGGACAATAGCTACATTTGGTTTTATTTCTACCAGTGGAGCCTATAATACAAGCTTTACTTTCTTCCCATCGATCGGTCTGATAACAGAAGATTTTGAAACTGGTGATTTTTCACAATTCGATTGGCAGATGGGAACTTTTGGTTGGCAGATCACTAATGTACAACCACACGAAGGTGTATATTGTGCTCAATCTATTGATATATCCAATAATCAAACAGCCAGTATTAGCGTAACGATGGATATTCCCGTGAATGGCGAGATCAGTTTCTGGAAAAAAGTTTCCTCGGAAGCTAATTACGATTATCTGCGTTTCTATATCAATAACCAAGAGCAGGGAGAATGGGCTGGTGAAGTTACCTGGAGCCAGGAAATATTCCCTGTTTCTGCAGGCAGTGTCACCTTTAAATGGGCTTATGAAAAGGATGGCTCTGTTAGCAATGGTAGTGATTGTGCATGGATCGATTACATTGTATTCCCCGCAATAGGTGGAGGAGATGCAGCTATCTTAGGTGTGAACACAGAATCAATTGAGTTCGGTGAAGTCGAGATCGACGAAACTGCTCTTCAACAATTCAATATTTTCAATCTGGGAGTACTGGATCTGAATGGAACGATCACCACTCCGGAAGGCTACACTGTAAGCATTGAAGAAACCAGAAACGAAGTAGACTATTTTGTGAGTCCGGGTGAATATATTACAGTGAATATAGAATTTGCACCTACACAAGCTGTTCAATATGATGGGGATATCATCATTACCAGCAACGATCCAAATCAGAGTGAAGTTAATATTCCTGTGAGTGGAACAGGTGTAAGTGCTGAGAACGGTATGGAGCTTATTCCTCTTGTTACCAAATTGCAGGGCAATTTCCCCAATCCTTTCAATCCTGCTACTTCAATTAAATATGCACTTCATGAAGATGCAAAGATCTGCATTGAAATATTCAATATAAAGGGACAAAAAGTTAAAACATTGATTGATGAACAACAATCTGCAGGTTATCATTCAGTTATGTGGAATGGAAAAGATAACTCCGGCAAAACCGCAGCCAGCGGATTGTATTTCTACAAAATGGCCTCCGAAGGAAACAGCGGAGATTATACATCTATAAAGAAAATGATTTTATTAAAATAAAAAATTAGGAGAGTATAATGAAAACTTTAAAAAATGTTGTTTTATTAACATTTCTTCTTTTGTTAAGCGTAACCGGTTTGTTCGCTTCACAAGGATTTGAAGTGTCTTTCAATCAACCTATAAGTTCCGAGTATGACCTGGAGTTTGAACTTGGTGACTACAGGCTGAACGAAACACAGAAAAATGGCAAAATGTTCACTGAGATCGATTTTGCAAGTAGTGTGGTAACGAACAAGAAAGGATTTGCCGCACTTCCCTACATTCATGCTTCGGTTCAAATTTCCCCGGACAGGAACGTTACAACGCAGATCGTTTCTTCTGATTATATGGAATATAAACTCGATCATCCGCTTGTTCCATCACGAGGAATTATTTACCGTAACCAAGATCCTTCTACCATTCCCTACGAAATCGACCGAGAATCTTTGGTAGATGAATTCTACCCTATTAATATTTCTCAGACTACCGAACCATATATCTTAAGGGATATTCGTGGGGTGAACGTTTATGTTTATCCCTTCCAATATAATGCTGCCCAAAATATTCTGCGTGTTTATACAAATGTAACCGTGAAACTCATCAATAACAACACCATGCCCATAAACCCGATCACATCGTTTTCTCGTACTATTATGCGCGATATGCATCATATGTATTCCACCATTTTCATAAACTACGATAGAACTCGCTTCGAAAACGAGTTGGCAGATTTCGGATCTATTCTGGTTATTCACACACCCCGTGATGCTGCTACTATACTTCCCTACATTGAATGGAAAAGAGAAAAAGGACACACAGTTTACGTGGAAGAAGTGGCAACCGGAACAAATGTGATCAGTCTCGTAAGCAGTCAGTATAATGCACATAATGATATTCTTTATGTTCAGCTTGTAGGAGACTGGGCAGATATTCAAGGAGCTACCAGCGGTGGTGCAGCAACCGATCCGAACCTGGGTTGTGTAGTGGGTGGAGATGTTTATCCCGACATGATAGTGGGAAGATTCTCTGCCAACTCAGCGAATGACGTAACTGTTCAAGTGAATAAATCCATTACTTACGAACAAATTCCACAATTGGGAGAAACCTGGTATTCAGCAGCGATCGGGATTGCTTCCATTCAGGGAGCAGGTTATGGAGATGATGGGGAAGCTGATAACGTGCATATTCAAAATATTTATGATAACAAACTCAATCCTTTTACCTACGATACTCACACCCCGATCTATGATCCCAGTGCTAATGCAACCATGGTTGCTAACGCTGTGAATACAGGTGCAAGCATCATAAATTATTGTGGTCATGGCTCAATGACATCCTGGAGTTCTTCCGGTTTCAATAATACACATGTGAATATGCTGACCAACGGTGAGAAATTACCCTTTATTATTTCCGTGGCTTGTGTGAACGGAGCTTTTGATGATGGGGAATGTTTTGCCGAAGCCTGGCTGAAGAAAGATGGTGGTGGAGCTGTGGGAATGTATGCATCCTCGATCAACCAGTCCTGGGATCCTCCTATGAGAGGGCAGGATTATTTGAACGACCTCCTGATCGGCGGCTACGATTACGCATTGTATCCGGGACAGAATGGTATTACGACCGACGTTCAAAAAACTACCTACGGAGCTATGTGTTTCAATGGCTCTATTTTGATGACTATGGAAGAATATGGTGGCGGACAACCCATGATGGAAACCTGGCATGTATTTGGTGACGCCTCTCTGCAGGTACGAACCGATACTCCTAATGAAATCGTGCTTTCCAACAACGTTGTAATTACAGGTATTGATTTTACAACCACGATTACCAGTGGTGGCTCTCCGGTTGAAGGTGCATTCGTTACATTATACCAGGATAACATTGCTTACAGCGGAACTACCGATTTAAATGGTAGTGTGACAATTTCCCATTCATTAATTGCCGGTGATGCAAAAATGATCATTACCGGTTTCAATATTGAAACGATCTATGATGACATTACAGTGATCCCTCCGGGAGGAGCTTATGTTATGTTTGATAGCTGCATTATAGATGATTCGAGTGGAAATAATAATAACCTGCTTGATTATGGTGAATCCGCACTTCTTGATGTTACTCTGAGTAACGTGGGAACCATACAGGCAGATAATGTGGATGCTACTCTTTCTGCTACTGATCAATATGTAACCATCCTGGATGATAACCAGAATTTTGGCAATATCCCCGCTGGACAAACAGTAACCCAGAGTGGTGCTTTTGCCTTTGAAGTCGACGGCAATGTTCCTGATGGACATGGAATTCTTTTTACATTGGAAGCTACTGACGGCACCGATACATGGATCAGTACATTCATCATTAATGCTCATGCACCCGTTTTGGAAATGGGAAGTTATCTGATCGATGATACTGCTCA
>CBFDCX010000022.1:0-13711 GCA_965603415.1 uncultured bacterium | reverse complement strand
TCAAATTCATCGAAGTTCTTAGGAAAGACAAAGTTTGCAGGTTAGAATTGAAACCCGACGATAAACCCGAAGGATTCTTCCCAGTAAAAAAAGAAGAAATCATCGAAGTAAGAGAATGGTGCAATCTGCACGGATTGTGGAAAAGTTGATATAAATTTCAACATTTAAGGAATTTCTTAAATAGGGAGATAATTATGCAAAGTAGCTCAAAACATATCAAATTAGCAATAGGAGCTATTCAGTTAGAAATCGATGGCAGGAATTTTTTCCTGAAAGCTGTAGAAATGTCTCATAACAATCTGGGAAAAAAAATGTTTCAGAAATTAGCAGATGATGAATTACACCACCTGACTGATTTCAAAAAAATCTTCAGTCCAATTATCAAAGGTGAGGATTGGGATAAGTTGCTAAAAAGTGAAACTTCAAAAATAATTTCCCCGGTGATTAAAGAGTTAACTTCAAGATTGGAAAAAGCTGGACGAGCTTCCGAGATTGAAGCAATAAAAATTGGAATGGAACTTGAAAGAAAAGCAATTCGTTTCTTTGAAGAGTTTAATAAAGAGCTTGATGATGCCAGAACAAAAGAGATTGTTCTTAATATTTGCGATGAAGAACGATTTCATTATGATCTCTTGCAGTCTCAATATGATTCTGTGACAAATTCCGGTTTTTGGCTGGATGTTAGCGAATTCAGAATGGACGCAAGGTTTTAGTAAGAAAAACAAAAATAAAGTCCAGCTTCATCCGAAAATCGAGATTACGCTGCGACAAGGAGAAAAAATGGCAGATAGCAAACAAGTTGTTTTAGATGCAATAAAAGCAGCAGGGAAACCTTTAAAAGGTGGAGAGATCGTCGAATTGAGCGGTTTGGAAAAAAAAGAAGTCGATAAAGTGATGAAAGTTCTTAAAAAGGAAGAATTGATAGTATCTCCCAAAAGATGTTATTGGGAACCGAAATAAGAAAATAGTAACGAGAAATTACTAACAAATATGTAATTGTTTTTAAATTTATTCATTCTTGTTCGTTTTGTTAGTTGCAAAAAATAAATAAAAAATAGGAGGATAAAAAATGCAGGAATTAAAAGGCACAAAAACAGAAAAGAATTTATGGGATGCTTTTGCTGGTGAGTCTCAAGCAAGAAACAAATACACCTATTTTGCAAAAGTAGCGAAAAAAGAAGGTTATGAACAGATTTCAGCTTTTTTTATGGAAACTGCTGAAAATGAAAAAGAACATGCAAAGCTTCATTTTAAAACTTTGAATGAAATTGGTAATACTATCGAAAACCTGAAAGCAGCTGCAGGCGGTGAAAATTACGAATGGACAGATATGTATCCAACCATGGCAAAAGAAGCACGTGCAGAAGGATTCAATGATATTGCTGCTATGTTCGAATGGATCGCTAAAGTTGAGAAAAGACACGAAGAAAGGTACAAAAAATTGCTCGCTAATATCGAAGAAGGAAAAGTTTTCAAATTAAATGGAAAAGTTTACTGGAAATGTAGAAATTGTGGATACATTCACGAAGCAGCAGAAGCTCCCAAAGTATGCCCTGTTTGTAATCATCCACAAGCGCATTTTGAAATTTGGTTAGAAAATTATTAAAAATCGGAGGAAAAATGCAAAAATATGTATGTGATGCCTGCGGATATATTTATGATCCAGCTAAACACGATAATGTAGCATTCGACGATCTTCCCGAAGATTGGGTATGTCCTGTGTGTGGTGTTGGCAAAGATATGTTCAGCCCGGTAGATTAGAATGTTTTAGGGGTGCTGTCTAAGATGGCAGCATCCATTTTATTTTAATTAGAAGGAGATGATATGTTTATGAAAAATCTAATTGTGATCATAAATTTCGCTATAGAGCGCGAAAGAGAAGCTGTTGCTTTTTATCAGGAACTTCAATTAAAAGCGAGTTTTGAAGCACAAAAAATGATGCTCAAAGAATTTGAAGATATGGAAAAAGGGCATATAGTTATTCTGGAGAATATCAAAACAAAAGATTTTGAAAAAATTAAAGAAAAAAAGGTTCAAGATTTACACATTAGCGATTATGTTATTGAAGTAGAACTTTCAGAAAATATGACTTACCAGGATATAATCATTTTAGCAATGAAGAAAGAAGAAGCTGCAAAAAAACTTTATACAGACCTTGCGAAACAATTTTCTGAAAGTGAATCAGGAAAATTATTCGAAAGATTGGCGACAGAAGAAGCAGAACACAAACTTAAATTTGAAAAAATATACGATGATGAAATTCTTAAAGAAAATTAACAAATAAGCTTCCGGAGGTTTTTATGGAAAAGTTTTCAATTAATGAAATTGTTGAACTGGCAGTTCAGATAGAAAAGAAAGGTTATACCTTTTATAATAAGGCTTTAGAAAGGAAAGGCTTAAACTCAAATTCTGCGGAACTCCTTCAAAAATTGCGTGATGATGAAATTGTTCACGAACAAACTTTTAAAAGGATGAGAACGGAATTGAATCGAGAAGAAATAACTCTATCGGGTGATTGGCAGGAAGTTTCAAATTATTTGAGAACCATTTCAGATTCTCACATTTTCAGTAAACCTGATGCTGCAATTGAATTGGCAATATCTGCTAATGATGAAAAAGAACTTATTGAGAATGCAATTCAATTTGAGAAAGATACACTTCTATTCTTTAATTCTATTTATAAAAAAATCGAGGGTAGAATTGTCAGAAAAATCCTGAAAAAGATAATTGAAGAAGAAGTCCATCACTTAAAAAAACTAAAAAACATTTTAACAATATCAGATGTAAAGTAAAGATTAATATTAATAAAATAAAAAAAATTGGAGGAAATTATGATCTTTTTTACAAAGAATGAGATTATTGAAATGGCAGTGGAAATAGAAAAACATGGCTTTGCTTTTTACGATAGAGCATTAAACCGAAATGATTTAAACAGTGATGCAAAGAAACTTCTGCAAACTCTTCGTGATGAAGAAAAAGTACATGAACAAACTTTTTTGGATTTACGTGAGAAAATCGATAATTTTGATCTAAAGAGTGATATTAACTGGGATGACGCAAGATCATATATTCAATCAATGGTAGATACTCACCTTTTCAACCAACCTGAAAAAGCTATACAACTGGCTGCAAGTGCACGGGATCTGAAAGATCTTGTTTCTAATGCCATACAATTTGAAAAAGACACTCTACTATTTTTCTATTTTATTAATAAATTTGTTGCCAGCGCAAAGTCAAAAAAAGCAATTGAAAACATTATCGATGAAGAAGTTACTCATGTTGTTAAATTGAAAAAAATCCAGGATACTCTTTAAAAAAATAAAACACAAAAAAACTTCGGAATCTTAACGAAGAATTGAATAATTATGGATAAGATTATTTTAAAACAAAAGATGATGAACAAAGTGCTTTATGCACTTGTACCCATAATTCTTTTATCTGTATTTCTTTTTGGCTGGCGGGTTTTGGCTGTTGTTCTGTTCTCTAATATTTTCACCTTTCTTACGGAATATATATTCGTACGAAAAAAGAAATCAGGTAAAGTAACAACAGCAGCATTTGTAACAGGAACTCTTCTGGCTCTTTCTTTACCACCAACGATTCCTTTCTGGATGGTAGCTATTGGTTCAGTTGTAGCTATTAGTTTTGGTAAAATGGTTTTTGGCGGTTTTGGTATGAATGTTTTCAATCCGGCCATTGTAGGGAGGACATTCATATACATTTCATTTCCCAACGCCATGACCATGAATTGGCTGAATCCCTTCACAAATTTGCTTGGTGGTTTTACTAACTGGACTAAAGTTTCTGCCATCACCTCTGCCACACCGATCTCGATTTACAATAACACTGAAATAATCGAACCGTTGCCCAAACTATTTTTTGGAACAATTGCCGGCAGTATGGGAGAAACATCCGCTTTGCTCATAATTCTTGCAGGGATTTATCTAATCATAACAAAAACGGCTAAGTGGCAACCGATCTTGTCTGTGCTTGTATCATTCGCGCTGTTCACACTAATGTTCTATCGCACAAATCCGTTACCATTTCTATTGAGTGGTGGTATTATGTTTGGTGCGATCTTTATGATTACCGACCCGGTTTCTATGCCTAAGAACAAAACTGCCATCTGGATTTATGGTATTTTAGTCGGTTTTCTCACAGTATTTATTCGTAAGTTTTCTTTATTCACAGAAGGTTTCATGTTTGCCTTGCTTTTGGGAAACACATTTATGCCGATTATAGAATTTGGATTAAATCAAACAAAAGCAAAGAAAAATGGTAAATGAGAAAAAGTTGTTCCGGGAAACAAGGCTATACCCTATTATTTTTATGCTCATTATTACAATCATTTTCATCGGAATATTAGCAACATTTTACCAATTGTCTTTAAACAAAGTGACACAATATCGGGAAGTACAACTCAAAAAATTGGTTCTGAAAGTATTTGAATTCCCTATCCAAAATATTGAAACAGATTATCTCAGATACATCTCCAAACAGGAACTGGAAGGACTTACTTATTATGAAGCAAAGTCCGATTCTGTTTTATTAGGATATTGTTTTCCTATTTCCGGTAGCGGTCTGTGGGGAACAATACAGGCTTTACTGGCAGTAACACCAGACTTTAGAAAGATCATTAACCTTGAGATCGTGAACCAGAATGAAACCCCCGGATTAGGTGGAAGGATTACGGAAAACTGGTTCAAAGAGCAGTTCCATGGAAAGATTCTGTTCGATAACGATGTAATCAGAAACTTTGTTCTAATTCCAGAAAACGAAATCAACGAAGATAACGAAGTAAACCAGATCACCGGAGCAACAGCTTCCAGCAAAGCAGTGGTGGATATGATATATAAAAATGTGAAAAAATACAGTCCAGAACTGAGAGTTGATCGATGAAGAAAAAGGAGATATTTTTAACTAGTGCGTTCACTCAAAATTCAGTTTGGAAACAAATTCTGGGTATTTGTTCGGCACTGGCTGTAACCAATCTGATGGTGAATAGTCTGGTAATGGGGCTGGGTGTGATTTTCACTCTGGCTTTGACCGGCTTAACAATTTCTCTCATTCGCGATTTCATTCCCAAACGAATTCGAATGATGGTACAAACGCTCATTATAGCTTCTTATGTGATCATCGTCGACCTGTTTTTAAAAGCCTTTTATCCCGAGATCAGTAAATCCCTTGGACCATATGTGGGTTTGATCATAACCAATTGTATCATTATGGGACGGGCTGAAGCTTTTGCCGGAAAGAATGCTCCTTTCGATTCCATGGTAGACGGTATTGGGGCTGGAGTGGGTTACACCTTTGTTTTATTGGTTATCGCATTTGTACGGGAACTTTTCGGGTTTGGAACGCTATTCGGTTTCCAGGTGATGGGAGACTGGTGGACGAAATGGTCGATCATGGTGATGGCTCCCAGTGCTTTTTTTATGCTAGCTATTCTCATCTGGATCATCAATACTCCTAAACCAAAAAGAGGATAGACCGTGGAATTGAATTCATTTATAATATTTATTGCAGCTATCTTCACCAGTAATATCCTATTAACCAATTTCCTGGGGATGTGTTCTTTCCTTTCCGTTTCCAAAGAAGTTGAATCATCGCTGGGATTGGGAATGGCAGTAGTTTTTGTAATGACGCTGACTTCTGCGATTAATTACGTAGTTTACCACTTTATCCTGGTGCCACTCGATATTGTATACCTGCAGTATATTATTTTCATCATTGTAATTGCTGCTTTCGTGCAGCTAACAGAAATGGTGATAGAACGTTTTTCTCCACTATTATATTATTCTTTAGGAATCTTCTTACCGCTTATTACAGTAAACTGTGCAATTCTCGGAGTATCGCTTTTCATGATCATCAGGAATTATAGTTTCCTTCAATCTATTGCTTATGGAGCTGGAAGCGGTCTGGGTTGGCTATTGGCGATCCTGGCTTTAGCAGGTATCAGACAGAAGATCAAAGAAAAGTATGTTCCAGCTGGCTTGGTAGGAGCAGGTCTCAGTTTGATAACTACCGGTATTATGGCGTTGGCTTTTATCGGTTTTTCAGGAATTGTAATTATTCAGTAAAAGGTAACTTAATGCTATCAGAAATATTAAATACTGTTCTCATTGTTGCTGGGATCTCTGGTTTTCTGGCATTGCTGCTGGTAGTTGCGGATTTCTTTTTTGCTAACTACGGTGATTGTAAGATAAATATCAATAAGAAAAAGGAAATTATTGTTAAAGGAGGAGATTCACTGCTTTCATCTTTGAATGAACAGAAAATATTTCTACCTTCTGCCTGCGGGGGCAGGGGGAGTTGTGGATTTTGCAAATGTAAAGTAGAATCTGGTGGAGGTCCGCTTCTTCCCACAGAAAAACCTTTCCTTTCCACAGAAGAATTGAAAAATAACATTCGTCTTTCCTGCCAGGTAAAAGTAAAAGAAAATATCAAGATACACATATCGGAAGATATTTTTAATATAAAAAAATTTAAAGCAAAAGTAACTAAAATCAAGGATATGACTTACGATATCAAAGAGATCACTTTCAAATTATTAGAACCGAATGAAATAAATTTTAAAGCCGGACAATATGTGCAACTTGTTGCACCGCGATATGCTAAAGTGCGGCAGTCGGTTTCTCGCGCATATTCCATATCCAGCAGTCCCTATCATACCGATTTCATCCAGCTCATTATTCGAAAAGTTCCGGAAGGCATCTGTTCCACCTGGGTGCACGAACATCTGAAAGTAGAAAACGAAGTGAATTTCACAGGACCATTTGGTGATTTCTACATTCGTGACACAAAAGCAGATATGTTATTCGTAGCAGGTGGAAGTGGTAAAGCACCAATTAAATCAATGCTGGAATACCTGGCAAAAAGAAAAAGTAAAAGGCGTATGGGTTATTTTTTTGGAGCAAGAATAAGAAAAGAATTATATCACACAGAACTGTTTGAGATGTTAGAAAAAAAAATGTATGATTTTAAATATTTTCCCATTCTTTCCCAGCCAACAGAAGCCTGTGAATGGGATGGTCGCTGTGGTTATGTGATGCCATTCTTTAATGAATTCATTAAAGATCCCCCAAATATGGAAGCCTATCTTTGCGGTAGTCCCGGTATGATTGCAGCTGTAGTGAAGGAATTAACCGGTAGAGGTATTCCGGAGGAAAAGATCTATTTCGATAGTTTTGCATAGGAGAAAGATCGATGAAAGAAACACCAAAAGATAAGAAAATTCATAGAAATTTAATGCCAGGTCAAATGAGCATCGAAGGATTTCTTGGTTCCGATAAGCGTCGATTCAGCGATATCATTTCTGCTGATCGGGTGGAACTAGAAAGACTGGACCTTACAACCAAAATGATTGCCGATAGATTGCAGTATTTCACCGATGCTGCTTTCGAAAGCTATGACGACTCCATCATCATAGATGAAAAATATAAAGTGAGATATAACTCATACAGAGGAAAACTTATCTGTCCCTTCGGGCATCTTGGTGTATACAGGAAAGGGCTTATCACATTGAAGAATCTGAAAAATGAGATTGAAATCAGTTGGACACCACTTAATATTCATATGATTCAGGGTCATTGTTTTTTTGAAGGGAAAGGTTCAATTCATCATCTGGAACCAGTAATTTTAAAAGAAGCTATCTTCTAGAGCGCTTCAAAAAAAAACTTCTTGACACAAAAACCCTATTTCGGTATTTCAGTACCAGAATTTGTAAAAGGAGTAGGAATGTCTCATTTGATCAATATTTCGGAAGCTGCTTCGCTGGCTTTACATGGACTGGCGATCGTAGCACAGCAAAGTCCCAATAAGGTAAATGCCAAATGCCTGGCAGAAAAATTAGATGCATCGGAAGCTCACCTGGCAAAGATATTCCAGAGATTAAGTAAAAGCGGACTCATCAGATCCTTTCGCGGTCCCACAGGTGGATTTGTGCTGAATAAACCTGCGGAAGAAATCAGCTTTCTTGATATTTATGAGATTGTGGAATCTAAAATAATCCTGAATGATTGCCCTCTGGATAAAGCAGGATGCATATTTGAGACTTGTATATTTGGTGATACGTTAAAAAGCTTTTCACAAAGTATTTATGAGTCTTTCAAAAATATTAACTTATCTAATTTTATTGAATAGGTGGTAATATGTTTACAGTATTAATAGGAATTTTGAAATCAGTTTGGTTTTTACTTCTGGAAATGTCACCCTATCTTCTTTTTGGGTTTTTCATTGCCGGCGTTTTGAATCTGATAATTCCCAGAGAAAAAATATACACACATTTATCGGGCAATAAATTAAGTTCTATCGTTAAAGCTTCACTTTTTGGAGTGCCTTTGCCATTGTGTTCCTGCGGAGTTATTCCTGTAGCAGCCTACCTGCGAAAAGAAGGAGCAGGGAAGGGTTCCACCGTATCGTTTCTTTCTTCCACACCAACCACAGGTGTAGATTCCATACTGGCAACATATTCTCTGCTAGGACCTCTATTTGCTATCATCAGACCTGTTGCCGCTTTTTTTGCAGGTATTTTAAGCGGTTCTCTTACGGGGATCTTAGAGAAAAAACAGAATAGCAAAAATATAAAACCTTCAGAAGGAAATTCCTGTATTATCTGCAATATTGAGGAATCTCATTCACACAGTTTTTTTGAAAAAATAAAGTACATTTTTCAATATGGTTTCATTGAGCTGATCGATGATGCCGGCAAATGGATATTGATCGGGGTTATTGCCGGCGGAATTATAGGATTTCTAATTCCTGGAGATTTTATTGAACACTACCTCAGTAATCCCTGGCTTGCTTATCCTATTATGCTTCTGATTTCAATTCCAATGTATATCTGTGCTACCGGTTCCATTCCCATTGCAGCTGCTCTTATCATCAAAGGAATGACTCCCGGTGCCGGCTTGATCTTTCTGATTGCTGGTCCTGCAACAAATACTGCCACACTGGCTTTTGTTTCGGGAAAACTAGGTAAAAGAATTTTATTTATTTATCTATTTTCAATAGTAGTTACTGCCCTTCTTTTTGGATTGATAGTCGATCACATCTGGAAAGTTTCCGGGGAAGATATGAACCTGATAACCGGTGGAATGAAGATGCTTCCGATGTGGATAAAAATACTTTCAGCAATTCTTCTTTCCGGTTTGATGATCCGAGCGATTGTTAAAAATATATCAAACAAGTTTATTAAGAAAAATAAGGAGATAATCAATATGAAAGGGAATTACAAAGTTCAGGATATGACCTGTCAGCATTGTGTTAATACAATTGAGAATGCTCTCAAACCTATACAGGGAATTGAAAAGATTAATATTTCATTGAATGATAAACTGGTTCAGATCGATGGTGAATATGATGAAAACAGTTTGATAACTGCAATTCAAAAAGCAGGTTATTCAATAGAAAAAAAGGAAGAAAAATGAAGAAATAAACTCACAGATGACACGGACAAATACAGATGAGAAAAGAATTTTGAATTGTCAGTGATTGTCAGTGTAAGTCTGTGGCAAAAAAAGGAAGAATTATGAAAATCAGAAATTACAAAGAACTCGAAATAGCACAAACTCCACACGGAATTAATGCCTATAAACTATATGATAAAGATCATGCACTCATCATGCACCTTCATTTGAAACCCGGTGAGAGTTTGAAACCACATATTACTCCGGTTGATGTTGCTTTTTATGTTTTGGAAGGAAATCCCACTATAATGGTTGAAGATGAAAAAGTTCAAGTAAAAAAGGATGATATCATCGGAAGCCCGAAAGACATTGTTCATTGCATCTATAACGAAACAGATAAAAATGTCAGAGTTTTAGTTATGAAATTACCAAAACCAATAAAAAAAACAATATTAGTTTGATAGGAAAATACTGTGAAAAGACAAATTATTGAAATCGACGAAACAAAATGCAATGGTTGTGGATTATGCATTCCTAACTGTCCGGAAGGTGCGCTTCAAATTATCGATAACAAAGCACGACTGATCAGTGATCTTTTTTGTGACGGATTAGGAGCTTGCATAGGAGAATGCCCGGAAGGAGCCATCAAAACTGTGGAAAGGGAAGCTGAATCCTACGACGAAGCAAAAGTAATGGAAAACATCATCAAGGCAGGACCAAATACAATTAAAGCACATTTGAAACATTTAGTGGATCATGATCAAAAAGAATATGTTCAACAAGCAATAGCAATTCTCAAAGGAAAAGGAATTCCTATTCCTAATTTGCATGAGGATAAACAGGCACCAATGGCTTGTGGATGTCCTGGTTCAATGGCAAGAGAAATTCAGCATCAGGAAAAAGAAGAAACCGAATCCACAAATGTTAAGTTAAATTCTGAACTCCGACAGTGGCCAGTACAATTACATCTTATAAATCCCAATGCACCATATTTGAAGAATGCAGACCTGTTGATAGCTGCGGATTGTGTACCCTTTGCTTATGCGAATTTTCATCAAAGATTCATAAAAGGAAAGATAGTGATAAATTTTTGCCCAAAGCTCGATTCGGGAATAAATTCCTATATTGAAAAATTGGCAGAAATTTTTAAAAATCAGAGTATTAAAACAGTAACTATCGTTAGAATGGAAGTTCCCTGTTGTGGAGGAATTGAGCACATAGTTATGAAAGCAATAGAAAAAGCAGGAAAAGATTTAATGGTTAGAACAAATGTTATTTCCGTTAATGGAAGAATAATATAAAAATAAAAGAGGAGAATTATTATGAGTATGTTTTGTTATCAATGCCAGGAAAATGCTGGCAATCAAGGATGTCGTTTTAACAAAGGAGTATGCGGAAAGCCTGCAGAAACTGCAAACTTGATGGATATTCTAATTTATTCTTTGAAAGGACTTTCAATTGTAGCTTTAAAAGTACAAAAAAAGGAGAAATTAGAAAATAATCTTGGATTATTTATAGCACAATCTTTGTTCTCAACTATTACCAATGCAAATTTTGATGAACAAAGAATCATCTCTCTAATCAAAAAAACTATAAAATTAAGAGATGAACTGATGGTTAGAATCCAACTCCCAGAAAAGCTTCACGACAGTGTTAGCTGGAAAGGAAGTTCTTATGAAGATTTTCAGGAAAAAGCAAAAACAGTTGGAGTTCTTTCCACTGAAAATGAAGATGTTCGTTCCCTTAGAGAACTTTTAATTTACGGATGTAAAGGAATTTCCGCTTATTATGATCATGCAGCAATGCTGGGTTTTGAAGATGATTCCATAATCCAATTCTTAATGGAGGGATTAGAATCAACAACTAAGGAGCTTTCTACAAAAGAAATGATAAACTGGGTAATGAAAGCAGGTGAAAATGCAGTTAAAGCTATGGCTCTTCTGGATAAAGCAAATACTTCAACTTATGGAAATCCAGAAATTACAAAAGTGAATATCGGTGTCCGTAATAATCCGGGAATTCTGATTTCTGGACACGACTTGAAAGATATGGAAGAGCTACTGAAACAAACAGAGGGAACCGGTATAGATGTTTATACTCATAGCGAAATGCTGCCAGCAAATTATTATCCTGCTTTTAAGAAGTTTGAACACTTTGTCGGAAATTACGGAAGTTCATGGTGGCACCAAAATCAGGATTTTGAATCTTTCAATGGTCCCATTTTGATGACAACAAATTGTATTATACCAGTTAAAGATTCTTATAAAGACAGGATCTTTACCACTGGCATGGCTGGTTATCCTGGAGTTAAACATATTCCCGATAGAGAATCTGGAAAAACAAAAGACTTTTCAGCAATTATCAAGTTAGCAAAAAAATGTGAATCTCCCACAGAGATCGAAACAGGTGAAATTATAGGAGGATTCGCTCATAACCAGGTATTAGCTCTTGCTGATAAAGTTGTGGATGCCGTAAAATCCGGTGCTATTAAGAAATTCGTAGTAATGGCTGGTTGTGACGGTCGCCAGAAAGGAAGGAGTTATTATACTGAAGTGGCAGAACAGCTTCCGAAAGATACTATTATTTTAACTGCCGGATGTGCTAAATATCGTTATAATAAGTTGAATCTCGGCGACATCGGTGGAATCCCGAGAGTTTTGGATGCAGGACAGTGTAACGATAGTTATTCACTTGCAGTGATCGCCCTTAAACTGAAAGAAGTATTCGAACTCGACGATATCAATGATCTGCCGATTTCCTTTGATATTGCCTGGTATGAACAGAAAGCAGTTGCTGTGCTTCTGGCTCTGCTATTCCTTGGTGTGAAAGGAATTCGTTTGGGACCTACACTTCCCGCTTTCCTTTCTCCAAATGTGGTAAAGGTTCTCGTGCAAAACTTTAATATAAAACCTATCGGAACAGTTGAGGCAGATATTGAAGCTATGATGGCAGGGAAATAATTCAGCCACTAAGAACGGATAAAAAATGTAGGGGTAGAACATTGTTCTACCCTTATAATCTCATGAGGAGATTTTCTCTGGGTTCTCCGTGTCTCTGTAGCAAAAAAAAATCAGAGGAGGAAACATGAAATTTAAAGTAGATCAGGAATTATGTATTGGCTGCGGAGCATGTGAAGGTGTCTGTCCGGAAGTATTTGAATTGGATGATGATAAATCTCAAGTGAAACTGGATCCGGTTCCGGAAGAATTTCAAGAATGTGCTTTGGAAGCAGAAGAAAATTGTCCTGTTCAGGCTATCTCTCATGAGTAGTAGCCATTAAAAATGCTAAGGGAAATAAATGTATGAAATATGAAGTATATTATAAACCTTCCAGGTTTTTGAAACCTGGAAGGTTTAATTAAAATTTATCGACATTAAAATTATGGAAAAATTTATTTCAATAATCATACCTGTTTACAATGAGCCGGATATAAATGCAACTATTGACAACATAATGAGTCAAAATTATTCCAATTTAGAGATTTTAGTAATTGATGGAGAAGAATCCGGAGGAACTATCAATTCTATCGAAAACAAATCTGTGAAAAAATATATTTCAGCGCGGGGAAGAGCAAAACAAATGAATTATGGAGCAAAAAAAGCTTCAGGAGATATTTTACTTTTTTTGCATGCTGATAGTTCTCTTCCAACAAGTGGATTGAAAATGATCGATCAGATTCTTAAAAGCGGAATCATAGCAGGTGCTTTTGATATTTATTTTGATAGTAAAAATTTTGTTTTAAGAAATATCATCTCACGAACTAGTTCTCTACGCAGTAGATGGACTAAATTACCTTATGGAGATCAGGGGCATTTTTTCAAAAAAAAATATTTTGACACTATCGGTGGTTATGCTGAAATCGCTTTGATGGAAGATATAGAAATTATGCAGCGCATCAAGTATAGAAAAGACAAAATTTTCATTATACCACATAGAATTAAAACATCAGACCGCAGATGGCAAGAGGAAGGAATACTTTATGTTATGCTGAGAAATCCAATAATATCAATGCTATATTTGCTGGGAGTTCCAGCAGAAAAATTATGTAAATATTATCCGAAAGCTAAGGAAATATAAAAATAATTAAATGGAGGTTTAGGATGGATGTATATTACAAATCAGAAGATCTAAAGAAGTTTGGAAACATAACCAGAGTGAACAAAGAATTGGGAGAGAAGTATTTTGATTACTACAATTCTGTGATGGCAGAAGGCGCATTAAGTGAGCGTGAGAAAGCTTTAATTGCTTTGGCTGTAGCTCACGTTTTAAAGTGTCCTTACTGCATAGAAGCTTATACACAAAC
>CBFDCX010000021.1:0-13812 GCA_965603415.1 uncultured bacterium | reverse complement strand
GCTTCGAGTTCCTGGGGAGATGAGTCGAATTTGTAAAGATCCAGTTTTTCATTTTCAGCTTTGAAATCTAATTGCACGCTGGCATCAATGAAGATGGGAAGTTCTGTAGCGAAAGAATAATTCTGGTTTTCTTCATTAAGGTAAAATCCTTTTTCGAGGAAGATAGAAACTTTCCTCACTTTTCCTGTTTCATTGGGAAAATAGCGAACATCGTTTACTTTGATAACTTCCGGTTTTCCATCAATTTTGATATTCATGATAGTGGCATTTTCTTTCCACTTTTTGCCCAAGGGACGTATTGCAAGTCCGAGTTTTTCGAAGCACTCTTCCCTAAGCAGCCGGGAGGCAAGGTTTTCATCAACAGCGCTGAGCTTACCCAGGTGAGGTGAGATAAAATGTTTATCTTTCCAGATCTCGGTGATTCCTTCCGGTTTGAAACCGTCGTAAATTATTACCAGTGCCTGCTGGTTGTTATCAGTGTGTGCCAGAACGCCGCCGGAACCGATAAGGATGTTGATATCATACATGTGGAACTTCCTGCTTTCCAGAGTCTTTTCAAAATAGAATGATTCTGTAATTTTATCCAGATCACGATGTTTTTGTGCTAATTTATCCAGGAATCCGATCTGCTTTGTATTGAAATTCATTTCCAGGTGCTGTCTTTTGGACATCCATATCGCTTCGCGTGCCAGGGCATGTTCGATAATATTCTGGTATTGGTCGGTAGGATTGTAAGTGGGATACAACATTTTATTGGCAATATAGTTAAGGATATAATTCTCCTCGAAATCATCCGGCAGCCATCGCTTAATATTTTCATAACCGGCATCCTTGAGAACGTTCGAGATGCTGTAACTCATACCGTAGTTGGCACTCACTGTGCGGAAGTATTCTCCCAGGATATTGGAAAAAATATCGGTGGTAGCTCCTCCGATATCCACGGTCATCACGTTTTCTTCGAGTTGTTCGCTCACCAGTTGCAATGAGCGGATCACGCCGGTTGGAGTGGGAATGATATCATCTGCTACGCGGGTTTTGAGTCTGGCATAACCGGGAGCCTGTTCCATCACGTTATCCATGAAAAGCTTATGGATCTTCTCACGTGCCGGCTGCAGGTTCTCATCGGTGAGGGTGGGGCGGAGGTTGGGAACGATGTAAAGATCGAATTTTTTCTGGAACAATCCAGCTACAAATAGTTGAGCATCTTTATTTCCTGCAAAGACAAGCGGGATCTCATTTTTATCTCCGAACTTCGGTTTGGGATTGGCCAGCTGCAGTATCTCACCCAGCCTGAGGATGGATGCAATTGCACCGCCATCCACACCACCACACATCAAAATAATATCCGGGTGCAAAATAGCCATTGCCGTCATCTGCTCCAGGCTGCTGCGTTTATCATCGATGGCAAAGGTATCCAGGATAACTCCGCCGGCACCGTAGGCAGTACGCTTACCGCTGCTGGCAGAATCGAACAAGGTGAGCCCGATGACCAGTATCTGCAAGCCTCCACCGGCACTGGATGTGGAGATGTAAAGCGTATCTTCATTAAGCTGGAAATTAGCGGCAGAAGCATCGGGTGCAAGAAGCGAAACAGCGGCTTCATTTTCCAGTTCTCTTACTGCCTGAAAAACACCGATATTAACATCTTCTGTTGGTTTTTCCACTGTTGTAGCAGCATGCTGTAGACCGGCTATTTTATATTTTGAATCATCCTTCTGTAGCAGCAGTGCTTTGGTAGTTGTGCTGCCTACATCGGTGATGATTATCTTCTTTTTGGAAAGTATCATTTTTTCTTTCTGAGCCCAGAAGGGAATTTTTGCTACGTTCTCCACAGCCATTTTTTCTGCTTCTTCTTCAGAAAGGGCCATTTGTCTGATCAGTTGTTCTTTAGTTTCTTTGATTATGTGAGAATATCTTTTTCGATAACCGAATTCATCTGTGCAACTGCTGCAATATTTACTTCCAATCTTTCCACCGGAGAAATCTTCGGCATCTTTCATTACTTTTCCACAGCTTTTGCAGACATAAACTTTTTTCATTTAATCTCCTCGTAAAGGCTATTTTCTCAAACACCATTGAGTTGCTTTTTTCATCAGATCCCAGTCTGAACCGTAATCATTAATTTTTTCTACAGCCGGAAATCCGTCCCGCTCGCTGTCCTCTTCAAATTCGGGATGAGTTCCAATTATAAACACTCTACCCATCCCATATTCAAATGCTACGATTGAAGGCTGATTATTAATTTCATATACTCCTAAAATTTCTATTCCAGCACCTTCGTTGGGCAGGAACATGGGACCATAACAATAGCAGATCCAGGTTGTGTCAGGTTCGGTTTGGGTGATAGGATGAGTTGCGTTTACGATATTTATTTTGCACATTTTACAATGGGGGAAAGGAGCGATCTCATCGATAGGTCCCCTAGTTATTCCTGGAAATATTGCTAGAGAATTCATGGGCAGTTGATTCTCTTGCCAGAACACTTTTTCGCCTGTAAAATAAGCTCCACCGCAGATCCCGATATAACCCCCACCGGCACGGATGAAATTCCTGATCTTTTCAAATCCGTCAGCTGAAATATTCTGTGAATATTGATACATATCACCGCCGGGAAAACAGATGATGTTAAATTTCTTAAGACTTATATTGTTGATTGAATCTGCATTTACTAATGTAACATCATAACCCATCCATGCAAACATTCTGGTGGTAGCCAGGATGCATCTCTCGTCCGCACCACTTTCAGAATAAAGAGCAATCTGCGGAATGCTGCTCTCAGTCCCCCAAGATTGACAACCAGGGATTAACAGTAAAATAAACAAACCAATAACAGATAATTTAAATAAGCTTTTTTTTGGTATTTTTCCCTCCAGAACTATCATGCAGGGAGCAAGAGACTTTTCATTGTTTTAATTATCGATGTTTTAAATTTTTCTATCACACTTCCCTCTTTTACAAAGATCGACTTCAAGCTCAAGTAGTAATTAATTGTTCCAAAAAGAAACATAACGACAGAAGTTACATCTACATCCCGATATCTTTTTTCCTTTATTCCCAGCTCGATCGTTTTGTGAAAATGACTACGGATGATGGAATCACGGAAAAGGATCTTTCTTCTCAGTTCTTCGTTATAGAAGGGAAGTTCCCGCGCCAGTACTGCAAAGAGTTCTTCCTCTTCCTGCAGGAGATCAAGATACTGCTTGAATAGTTGTTCCAGGTCGACAGCTTTTATTATCATCTGCTGAATGGACAGGTTAATCTCTTCCAGCTCTCTATCGAGTATGGCAACTATGAGGGCATCTTTGTTCTTAAAATGCAGGAAAAGTGTGCCGTGGGCAATGCCGGCTTTTTCAGAGATCTCGGAAGTTGCTGTATTTAAAAAACCTTTTATTATAAATTCCCGTTTGGCGATTTTTAGAAGATGTTCTCGTGTTTTCTGCTTCTGTATCTGCCTTTTATTCATAGCAACTCCTATCTAAATGAGCATACAGTCACCGAGTTTAAAGTCAGCGAATTATTGTCAAGGTTTTTTTATTGAAATGGTAAAAAAAGATAGCTTAGGATTCTATTTTAAAATCGTTTTTTATAAATTAAATTCTTTGATCTTTCTAGCCAGGGTATTGCGGTGAATGCCCAATATTCTGGCAGCTTTCAACTGATTGCCACCACAACTATCTAGCACTTTCCTGATATGCTCTTTTTCCCTTCCTGCCAGAGATTGATCATCCGTTTGATCATGCTCCAGGTCAGGGAAAGCGAAAGCCAGGTCTTCGACAGTGATCAGATCGCTGCGCGCCAAAGTAACCAGCCGGGTGACGGTATTCTGCAACTGACGGATATTGCCCGGCCAGTTACAGGAGACAATTTTCAGCAGAGCTTCGGGTGAGAAACCGATACTATCTTTAACCTTAAGCTCTGTAAGGAAGTGTTCGATCAGCAGGGGGATATCTTCTTTTCGTTCCCGCAGTGGCGGCAGGTGAAGAGGAACCACGTTTAAACGGTAATAGAGATCTTCTCTGAAATTACCTTTAGCGATCTCATCTTCCAGGTTTTTATTGGTAGCGGCAATGATACGTACATCCACTGTTTTGGGTTTGGAACTTCCCACCGGCTCGAAGGTCATGTTCTGCACTACCCGCAGCAGCTTGACCTGGATGAGTGGAGAAATATCACCGATCTCATCCAGAAATATAGTGCCCCCGTCAGCCTCTTCGAAGCGACCCTTGCGATCACTGACAGCACCAGTGAAAGAGCCTCTCAGATGACCGAAAAGTTCACTCTCCAGCAGGGTATCCGGCAAAGCGGCACAGCTCACAATCACCAGTTTGTGCTGACGGCGTGGACTTAAGGAGTGAATCATCTCGGCGATCATCTCCTTGCCGGTTCCGCTTTCACCCGAAATGAGCACAGTGGCAGAATTGGCAGCTACCCGCTGCACAACACTCAAGACATCCATGATCTTCTTACTCTTACCGATGAAGGTTGCTGAGATATTCAGTTCAGGAATTTTATCGAACACAGCACCGCTCTCTTTTTGCACCTCCATCTGGGTACGGATCACCTTGATCTTGGTGAGTAATTCCTGCAGGTTGACAGGCTTGAGAATATAATCCATAGCGCCTTCCCTGATCACCGAGACGGCATCGTTAACATCGCTGAAGGCAGTGATAACAATAACTGCTGCCAGAGGATTGATGCGGCGTACTGCCCGCAGTACTTCCAGTCCGTTTTTACGAGGCATGCGAAAATCGGTTATCACGATATCCACCAGGTTTTCCTGGAAAAGGCGGATACCTTCCTCACCATCTTCTGCGCTCAGCACATCAAAACCGTTCTTAGCTAGAAATCCAGACAGTATCTCTCTTTGATTCTGATTATCTTCCACCAGTAGTAACTGCATACTTACTCCAATTTTTCCGGGAATTCGATTCTGAATTCACTACCTTTACTATCACTTTTCACCGAGATATGTCCTCCGTGTCCTTCGATTATCTTCTTGCAAACGGCCAGTCCGATACCACTACCGGACTCTTTCGTGGTGAAATAGAGATCCCATATCCGGGACAGATCTTGAGCAGGAATTCCGCAGCCGTTATCCTTAATGCTGATCACCAGATTATGTTTTTGCCTGCCGGATGTAATCACTATCTCCTTCCTGTCTTCTGCAGAAGCGAAAGCTTCCAGAGCATTCTTGATCAAATTTATCAAAACCTGTTTCAGCAGTTTTTCGTCAAGCGGGAAAATCATTTTTTCCTTAACTGCAAACTTGATATGAACACCAGCGGTATTACTACTGAACAGCTCAACTACTGTAGCAATAAGACGGTTAACATCCACCGGTTGTCGTTTTATCTCCAGTTGACGGGAGAGTGATAAGAACTGTTCGACGATCTTGTTAAGCCGTTCCATCTCAGAATAGGAAACCTTAAGCAGACCGGCAAATTCCTCACTCTTCTCTTTCACTTCAAATTCAAGCTGCATTCTCTGCAGGATCATATAGATGGAGTTGAGGGGATTTTTAATCTCGTGTGCCACCTCTCCGCCCAACCGGGCGATCTCCACCATTCTTCTGCTGCTGTTCAACTCTTCCCGGGAGCGCTGCAGTTTTTTATAATTCCGATAAAAAAGATATTCCAGGAAAAGAGAGAATAGGAATATGAGCGAAAAGATTAAAAGTATTACTTTTTTATCTGCCTGAGCGCGTTCAAAACGCTGCAGACTCACCCCTAGACGGATCACTCCGAAATCGTATCCTTCCAGCCGGAAAGGGGTGACCGTTTCCATGATCTTTCTTTCCTCAAAAACACTAAAGCGTGAATCAGTCTGCCGGGAATGAAAAATCTCTTTCAAAAACTTATCATCCTGCAATCGTCTTAAAGAGGTTATGTTGGAAGTAGCAGCGATAATACCCAGTGTATCCTGGATAACAACGTAGAGTGCATGTTCGTACGAAGATGTTCGATCTGAATTTTCCAGTAGTGAACCCTCCACAAAATCGATCATACTAGCCAGAGAGATATCTTTGGTGCTCTCCAGCAGAACGCTGTCGCTGACAGCTCCTACAAAATAGTAAGCCGGCTTTTTCCTGATCAGTATTCTGCTGCCGAAAACCTGGTTGGTATCGGCCGGTACAGCAAATATTAATATTTCTCCCACCTGCAGTTCCAGCAGTGAAAGATCGTGGGGATAAATGCCCCGGTAGAGATTGGAATTGATCACACTACCAGCAGGATCGATAAAAGAGAGTTCTTTAAAATTATGTTTCCGGCAGAGCTGCAGCAGCTGCCGACCGGTAAGCCAGGGCTGATTCTGTAATATTTCACCGGTCAGTTCCAGCCGTGATATAAGTGTGTTTTCGATCGTTTCGCTGGCAAAAATATTATTAACAATAGCTTTTTTCAACATATCCAGATAGAGCAGGTTATGCAGTTTTTCCTCGGTAAGTTGCTGTGAAGTATTCCTGCTCTGGATATAGAACAGCGCCAGCCAGCCGCAGATAATGATAGCTGCCAGCAGGATCAGTATTGTTTTCAATCTTTTTTCGTTGATCATTACAACTTCCTTTAACGTGTGAGGATATCAAATTGGAATTTTAAACCGGTAATAAATTCAAAGGCAATTTCATCATCTCCATCTGTGGTCTGATAGAATCCCTCGGCATAGGTCATACAGCCATCTGCCCAGAGCCAGTCCGCATAGAAGCCTGCCAGAAGACTGATCTCGGAATAGGGCTGTTCCACCGCGGTTGCCAGATAATCTTTGCTGGTAAGAGCGAGCCATGGTCTGTATAGCAAATTGCTTTTTTCCATACTATACTCAATACTGAATTTATGCATATTATAAGAAAAGAGATCGAATAATTCTTCGCTGAGATAGAGTAGTTTGTTTCCCTTATACAGATTATGGTTGAGAAAATAGGTCAGGTTCAGTCCGGAATAATCACCTGCCGGGAAAGAGAAGACTATTTGATAATTAACCATCAGCAGTGGAGTGAGGTCTGCAAAATGTTTGGTGGCAGCATTAAACTCATGATGCACAGTATAAGTTTCCAGATATTTTTTAGTGAGGAAATAAGCGTTAAACTCCAGGTTGGAAAAAGCATTGTTCTCGGGAAAAGAACTGTTTTTTCCTCGCATGCCGTATTCGCTGAAAGTGATTGAAGATTCATGCTGTTTAAAAAACTGGGCAGTAATATGTCCTACATCCAGGCTGTCGTTCTCATCATCCAGACAGCGCCCGGAGATGCTGAAATTAAAGAGTGGTGAAGAGCGTTCATAGATCACACCGGTCTGCCAGTTGGACAATGAATCCAGACTTGCAAATGAATAGACCGAACCATCTATTGCCAGTCTGGAAACGGGAGTCTGCAACTCAGCGAGCAGATTGCTAAAAAGTTCTGTCTCCGAATCCTCGGCAAATTTTTTTTCTATTTGCAGCCCGCTGCCTGCTTCCGTAAATATGAGCAGTTCATCAGCTGCCTGAGCGAATAACGGAAGACAGGCAAACAGGAGCAGTATAAAAAGCTTTCTAACCGCCATTACCTCCGCCGCTACCAGAGCTATGACCGCTACCCTGTCCCGGGTTATTTTGACCGCTTTGTCCCTTTTGCCATTCATGGCAGGAACCGCTGCGGAAAACCTTACCGGAAAGCTGACGATTGCGTCGCCAGTTACGATGTCTCTCCTGGAAATTGCGATCGTCTGCTATACCATCGCCGTTCTTATCTACAAAAACATCCTGTTCTGTCTCTTCAGTATCGTCCTGATGGATCCTTTCACGGGTTCTGATCCTATCTCTCTCCTGCAGTTTTAACTGCTCTTGTGTTTTTACCCGCAGCGAATCTTCCGCGAAGAGGCTAAGGGCAAAAAGCATGATAATCACCATAATTATGGCTTTCATATTCACTCCTCTGACAAATTATTTATTGTCGTTTTTTTTAAGGCAAGTTTTTTATTCATAAATTTCACAGCAGAAAGAACAAATACTCTTCCTGCCTCAATTCACTTTGCACCTTTATTTTTCATGCCTGAAGTAGAAGCAAGCAGCGTGCCAAACCGGCAACATATTGATAGATAAGAAATTAGGCAAAATCAGCACCAGCGGCTCTGCCCTCTTCTGAGGCAAGCGAGCGCTACCTGTGCACCAGATTAGTGCAACCGGAATAAAGAGTATGAGAAATTATTTATTTTTCATCCTCATAAACTTAATCTCTTCCGGTCAGTTGCTTTAGAAAATGCGGACTGAATTGAATGAAAAAGAAATGTAGCAGTTTGACTTGACACAATGAATTTGTCATAAAAAGTAACTTGGTTTTAAAAGAGAAAAAATTCTGAAAAAGGGATTTTAATGGCTTTTGTTCATTTGCATAACCACACGCAATACAGTTTATTAGATGGAGCCTGCCGCGTAGATAAAATGATAGCAATGGCTAAGGAGTACGGCATGCCGGCGGTGGGCATGACCGATCACGGCAATATGTTCGGAGCCATCGATTTTTATACAAAAGCCAAAAAAGAGGGTATCAAACCGATCATCGGAATGGAAACCTATATCATCAGTGGTGAGCTGGATTCCCAGGCTTCCAAAAAGGAGATCCGACACCATCTCATTCTACTGGCCCAGAACCTGCAGGGCTATAAGAACCTGATGAAACTCACTTCCAAAGCTTATCTGAAAGGTTTTTACTACAAACCCAGGATCAATAAAGAGATGCTGCAGAAATACGCTGAGGGTCTGATCTGTCTTTCAGCCTGCCTGAAGGGAGAGATCCCTCATCTTCTCTATAACAAGAAAATCGAACAGGCCCAGGAAGTTGTAAATTTTTATAAAAAGATTTTCCCTGACAGATTTTACCTGGAGATCCAGGATCATGGGCTGGAAGAAGAGAAAATCGTGCAGCCTCTTCTGATCAAACTGGCTCAGGATACAGACACTCCTCTGGTAGTTACAAATGACTGCCATTATCTCAAAAAAGAAGATGCCGAAGCTCACGATGTGCTGCTCTGTATCCAGACCGGAAAAACCTTTGCCGATACCAACCGGCTCAAATACAATACGAACCAGCTCTTCTTTAAATCTGAAGAGGAGATGAGAGAACTTTTTCCCGAGTTGGAAGAAGCCTACGAGAACACTGTCAAGATCGCAGCTGAAATCGATCTGGAACTGGATTATAAAGAATTTCTCTTTCCCCGCATTGAAATTCCGTCAGAATTTGCCAGTGCCAAAGAGTATCTTAAACATCTTTGCTACAAAGCGGCAGAGGAAAAATATCCTCAAATGAACGATGAAAGTAAAGAGCGCATCGATTATGAACTGAGTATGATCAACAAGATGGGCTATAACGAATATTTTCTGATCGTGAAGGATTTTTGTGATGCGGCTAGGCAGATGAATGTACCCGTGGGACCCGGACGAGGCTCGGTAGTGGGTAGCGTGATTTCCTACCTGCTGGGTATAACTCAGATAGAACCGCTGCAGTATGGTCTCTTTTTTGAACGCTTTCTCAATCCCGATCGGATCGGCATGCCCGACATCGATATTGATTTCTGTGCCGAGGGACGCAGTAAGATCATAGATTATGTTATTAAAAAATACGGACGCGAAAGTGTAGCCCAGATCATAACTTTCGGCACCCTGGGTGCCAAATCCGTGATCAAGGATGTGGCGCGGGTGATGGAAGTTCCTGCTGCTACTGCCAACGAGATCACTAAACTTATTCCCTCAACTCACCGGATCACTCTGGAGGAGGCGCTGCGCCAGTCCAAGGAATTTGCCCGCAAGATGGCAGAAGATGATGTAAAAGCTTCCATCCTGACCTATTCCAAAGTTCTGGAAGGTCTGGTGCGTCATATCGGAGTTCATGCAGCCGGAGTTGTTATTACTCCTGGTAAACTCAGTGATTATGTTCCCCTGGCTACCAGCAACCAGAAAAACGGTGAGCTTTCCATTCTGGTACAGTACGAAGGGAAGTGGCTGGAAGATCTGAAAATGCTGAAAATGGATTTTCTCGGTTTAAAGACGCTGACGCTGATAAAGAAGACGGTGCAACTTGTAAAACAGGCACAGGGAAAAGATATCGATATTGCTCAAGTGGACATTCATGATAAGGAGTCATATGAACTTCTCTCCCGGGGTCAAACCGACGGCATCTTCCAGTTTGAATCAGCCGGCATGAAGAAATATCTGAGCAGTCTGAAGCCGAATGTTTTTGAAGATCTGATCGCTATGGTCGCTCTCTACCGTCCGGGACCGATGCAGTTCATTGACAGTTTTATCAACCGCAAACACGGTCGTGAACCGATCTCTTATTCTCACCCACTCACGGAAAGTGCTCTCAAGGAGACCTATGGGATTTCGGTTTATCAGGAACAGGTGATGCAGATAGCCCGGGAAATGGGTGGACTGAGCGGGGCGGAAGCCGACACTCTCAGAAAAGCTATTTCCAAGAAGAAGTTGAGCACCATGGAAGAGCTCAAGGTCAAATTCGTGGAGGGAGCTTCTCAGAATGGCGTTAAACCCCAGATAATCGAGAAGATCTGGACCGACTGGCTGGATTTCGTCAACTATGCCTTTAATAAAAGTCATGCCACAGCTTATGCTTTCATTGCCTTTCAGACAGCCTACCTGAAGGCGCATTTCCCTGTAGAATTCATGGCAGCCCTGCTCTCGCTGGAAGATAATCCCAGCAAGATCCCTTTTTTCATAGATGCCTGTAAGGCGATGGATATCGAAGTGATGCCGCCCAATATAAATTGCAGCAGGAAAGAGTTCGAAGTACATGGAAAAAAAATACTCTTCGGACTGAAAGCGATCAAGAACGTAGGCAGTGCGGCCATCAAATCCATCATTACAGATCGTGAAAAAGACGGTGCTTATAAGAACATCTTTGAGTTTTCTACCCGCTCCGATGTGATGTGTGTAAATAAAGCGGTATTGGAAAGCCTAATCATGGCTGGTGCTATGGACGAATTGGAAGGCAACCGCGCTCAGAACTATGAAGCTGTCCAGATGGCTCTGGACTATGCTTCGGAAGTGCAGACCGAAAAGCGCCGTGGGCAAATGATGTTTTTCGATACGCTCGGTGCCGATGGTTCGGAAGGTGAATATAAACCGGAACTTCCCGAAGAGCATGAATGGGCACTAAACAAAAAGCTGAAATGCGAAAAACAGGTTCTGGGTTTCTACTGGTCCGGTCATCCGCTAAGTCAGTATCAGAAAATGCTGGATCTTTTTATCAATATCAGGACGGAAGATGTAGGATACAATCCGGAAAAAGTACCTGCCAATATCGCTATTGCCGGGGTGGTTTCCGAAGTGCAGAAAAAAGCCGATAAAAGGGGAAATCCATTTGCCATCATCACCATGGAAGATCTGTCCGGCAAATTTGAAATAAAGCTGTTCAACAGCGATTACCAGAATTATATGGATTTGATGGAAGAGGGCAAGGAACTTTTTATCCTGGGTAAGAAATCAACTTACAACAATGACAAAGATGGCATTTTGAGCATTATTCCCCGCAAAATCCTCAATTTTGCAGAGATGGCAACCCAGCTCTCCGGAGAGATATTTCTGAAGATCAAAGAAGCTGATTTCAATAGTGAATTTGCTAAGAAATTAATGAATTACTTTAATGAACATCCCGGTAAGTTCGGGGTTCACATCACGGTTCAAACAGATAAATTTAAAACCATGAATCTCCATCCCCGCACTATCAAGATCTTTCCCGGTGCCGATATCGACGAACTCTTTGAAGGTATTGAAGAGTACCAGAAAAGAGTGAACCTGAATTTCAGTTAGAGGAACATTTCTTTTGAAACAGGTATTCCTGCTCCTTACTATCCTGGTGATCGGCAGCGGTCTCTTTGCCGAACAGTTGAATATTACTGTAGATCCCAACAGATTCCTGGATGAAAAAGGCAACACCATCTTTGAAATAAATTATCAGATCCCTTACAAAGGTTTGAAATTTGCCAGAACCGAACAGGGATTTGAAGCCAGACTGAAAGTAGACTTTGCCCTCGGTAAAAGTGAGAGAACAGCCTATCAGGATGAGTTTGTTAATAAAATTATTGTAAAGGATGCAGCAACTGCCGGCTCTTCCCGCTTCTTCTCCGATAAGATCATTCTTACTCTGTCTGGCTCGGGTTATCTCTTCACAGCTACTTTCATAGATGAAGAGGCTGTTAAATCTATCGATTATAACTATGAATTGAATGTTCTGCCCAAAAATAGTTTGCTGAGCGAGATCGAATTTCTCTTTGATGTTGTAGCCGATTCCACAGATCTATTAGAAAAATTTCACCGCGACGGACAGCTATTTTTTTTGAACAGCTCTCATATTTATACCCTTCCCGAAAATGACAGACTCTGGCTCTATTATGTTTATTATCCGCCCCCTGACTCAACCGGTTTATTTTTCGAGACGATAAAAATAAAACGTAAAGAGGAAATCATATTGGAATCAACTTCCGAAATACAGGTATCCGATTCAGCCATACCGATCACAAAACATCTGGATATCAACCATCTGGAAGAGGGTTATTATGAACTTGTCATCAGTGCAGGATTAGATAGCCTATTACAGGAAGAGATAGCGCAAGATTACTTCAGCATCAGAAAAGAGAAGATCTTTTCGCAGCGGCTTTTTATTGATCTGGAAGATGAGTTCATGCTGCTTAAATATTTTCTTACCAGCAAACAAGTCTCAACCTGGAAGACCCTGACCGAGCAAGGAAAAATAAACTTTCTCAATAGGTTCTGGTCTGTCAATGATCCCGATCCGGTCACCGAAAAAAATGAATTTCTACTCACAGTAAAAGAACGCATCGATTATTGTAACAAAAAATTTTCCTACTTTAAAGATGGCTGGAAAACCGCCCAGGGCAGGATCTATATCAAACAAGGTGAACCATATGAGATCATCAAGCTGGAAACAGGGCTTCACACTAAATACGCTCAGAAAGATTACCAGATATGGAAATACAGGACCGGCATTGAACTGACCTATATCTTTATCGATCTGCAGACCAACGGTAACTATCGGCTGATATATGCAGAAAATGACGATACGGAGAGTAGCGATCCGAGATGGGAATCCTATCTGGGAGAAGATTTTGATCCGGGATTACTGGAATAATTTAATGCTGTGTCAAAATGATACAGTCTGTTGCCTATAATGGACATTTTCTTAAGCTGATAGAATTTGATATTGGCTAATTATTAATATATTATAACTGTGCTATTTCACACAATTGTGTGATTACATGATAGTAAAAACCGCAATAGTCGATTTAAACTATCATTTAATTAATAATCCAAATATTTTATTGAATAAGGTTTTTACTTTCCATAAAAACCTGTAAGAAAGCAATAAGTTGTCATATTCATGCCCGGGTTGTTTCATTCGATTATAACAGGAACCAAGATCTGGTACAAATAATGTTATAGCTATTATAAAAAAATACGGGGATTTGTACTATGCAAGATAAGTTTGTTCAGCCGGATAATGATACAATCTGGATATCTCAAATTATAAAAAATCGGAAAGTTCGTGAATTTTAATAACTCCATTTTTTTAGATTAGATAAAAAAGTTTAGATAAAAAAAATATCAATAAATTTGACAGATTAGTATATGTTATTAATTTCTGTGCTGTTTAGCAGATAAGGCTACGATATCATAAAATTAATAGTGACTAAAGAAATGGAACGTAGATTGCGGAGAAAAGTTTATTCTAAAACAGATGTAAAGGCATCTTTGAAATGCTGGATCTTGGTTGAGTCTGGTTTTTTCAGAACAACAATAAGATCGAAG
>CBFDCX010000020.1:0-13945 GCA_965603415.1 uncultured bacterium | reverse complement strand
CCAGAAGCTTTATAGAGAAAGGAGAAATAGATGGCTAAAGATAAAATTATATTAAGTGAAATGGATGCCAATTTCAAGAATGAGATCGCATCTATGCCGGGAGCAGAACATTTTCAAAGATGTTTCACTTGCGGAACCTGCACAGCTGCTTGTCCTGTTGCAGAAATTCACGAAGATTATGATCCGCGAAGAATAATTAGAATGTGCATTCTGGGGATGAAAAAAGAAGTATTATCTTCAGACCTTCTGTGGATGTGTTCGAGATGTTATACCTGCTATGCACTTTGTCCGCAGGGAGTTAAATTTTCTGATGTTATCGATATCCTGCGTGATATGGCTATCAAACAAGGTTATGTTCCTAAAGAGCGTTACTTAGAAGCAAGAGAGCTGGATAAATTCGTTCAGGAACTGCGCTGCGAATTGATCGATCAGAAACTGCATCCGGATAAAAAATTAAACGATAAAATTAAGACGAAATTGGAAAAAGAAATAAAGATAAAATGGTAAAAGAAAAAGTATGAAGCACAAATAAAAAAGGAGGATAAAATGCAAGTAGATCAAACTTTAGATTGCAAAGGGCTTTCCTGCCCGATGCCGATCATTAAGTTAGCCAAAACGGTCAAGAAAATGAACAGTGGTGAAGTTTTGGAACTTCTGGGAACTGATCCCGGTTCTAAATCTGACGTTCCTGCCTGGTGCGAAAAAACAGGAAACATTTTTCTTGAGCAAGCTGAAGATGGTGGTATTTTTAAATTTTACATTAAGAAGAAGTAAAAAAGGAGTGACACGTGTTTAAAAAAGGAATATTAAGAGAATTATTCGATTCTCTGTTCGGCAAAACCTGGCCAATGTGGATTGGTGGAATTTTGCTGGCATCATTGAATATTCTACTTTTCGTGATCAAATATCCGTGGGGTGCAAGTGGAGGTTATGTAAATATTGGACAAAACCTTTTCCAAAGCCTCGGTGCAAAAAGTCTTGGAACAAGTACACCGATAAGCCTGCACACAGTTGCATTACTGAATATCTTCATCATTCTTGGTGCGTTTATCTCATCTTTGTTCTCAAAAGAGTTCAGTATTAAAATAGCTCCTGTCGGTGAACTTGTTAAAGGTCTTATTGGTGGTGCTTTGATGGGAATTGGAGCAACTATTGGAATCGGTTGTACAACTGGTGGATTCTTCAGTGGAGTTCCGGCACTTTCTGGAGGAGCTTTGTTTCTTTCTCTCGGATTTATGCTGGGAACATTCGTAGCTCTAAAATACCTCTTATGGGAAATGGAAGCTTTACCGAATATCAGTATGGGAAAATCTTGCACATTACTTCCGGGAACAGGAAAGAAAACCGGTTGGCAGAGATGGCTTGGTTGGATCCTTATTGCTGTTGTATTGTATATTTTCAGTAATTATACGGGGAAAGGAACTTCCTTGTCGAAAATTCTCGGTTGGCATGTATTTATAGCACTCCTACTTGGGATAATCCTGCAAAGATCACGTTATTGCATCGTCCGAGCTTTCCGCGAACCTTTCATGACAGGCGAAGCAACAGCTCCGGTTGCAATTATTATCAGCGTTCTGGTTGCTCTTATCGGTTTTACGGTCATCAAGTATTTTGGGGTTGGAAATGCAGGAGAAACAGCAATTCGAGCCATTGAAATGAAATCTGTTTATGCTAATTTCTGGCTGAGAGCTTTAATTGGTGGATTCATATTTGGTTTGGGCATGACGGTTGCAGGTGGTTGTGCAGTGGGAACACTCTGGCGTGCAGGAGAAGGTCATGTGAAACTATGGATGTCTGCACTTGGATTCACGATTATGGCACCTATTTCCAAGAAATTTATTGTTCCCGGAATCGTAAAGATCATTCCTGAATCTCTTCGGTCAAAGATGTTCCTACCGGAAAATCTCGGCTATACCGGTGCAGTTGTTCTAATCTTGGTAATACTTCTGCTGTGGTATGTGTTTGTGAAATGGAATGAAAAAACCGGAAAATTTTCCGCATTATAAAGAGGAGGAGAAATGAAAAAAACATATTATCTGATTATTCTTTCTGCAATTCTTTTTCTAATCTCTGGTTGCGGAAAAGGATTTTCTGAAAGTGCAGTGTTTACAGACAGTAAAGCAATGGTGGCAGAAGCAAAAGCTGGCATCAACGAAATCACGTATGAAGATTTCAAATCTAAACTGGAAAAAGAAGAACTGAGAGTTATTATCGATATAAGAGAACCGGGTGAATATGAAGAGGGTTACATCAATATGCCGGATGATGAAGATGAATATCCATATCCCGAAACGTTTACTGTAAATATTCCACGTGGACTTTTAGAATTCAAGATTGGTGATAACAGCTACTGGGATGACGAACTTTGGGTAGAAATGCCTACTAAAGATGAAGAGATAGTTATTTATTGCCAAAAAGGTGGTAGAGCTGCTTTGGCTGCTCAATCACTTATGCAGCTTGGATATACAAATGTTAAAAGCCTACAAGGTGGTTATAGAATCTGGTTAGATCCTGATGCTCCTCTGGAGGAAGAACCTAAAAGTTCAGGTGGTTGTGGATAAGAATTAGTAAAATATAAGAAGTAAAAAAGAAACGGAAAAAAGGAGAGAAAAATGAAAAAAAGATGGATGTTGTTAGTTGCAATTATTGCAGCTTTTTCAGTAATGTTCTTTGCAGGCTGTAAGGATGATCCTACAGATGTGTCGGAATTTGAAACCCTCATTGCTTATATGGATGGCAGTGGAATGACCGTTGATGATCTGCTTGCTGGTTGGATCATAGCACCTGATTCTCTGGTTCAGGTTATGGCTGATTATTACATTATGGATATTAGAGCAGGAGATTATCATGGAGCTACAGCTGCAGATGCACCAGATGACATTATTGATTATGATAATGGTCATATTGAAGGTGCTGTTCTGTCTTCATTTGGTAATATAGTAACAGATGCAGCAGATGCAGATAATCCTATAGTAGTTGTTTGTTATACAGGTCAATCAGCAGGTCATGCAGTTATGGCTCTGCGTCTTTCCGGTTATACCGATGCAAAAGTACTTAAATGGGGAATGAGCGGCTGGAATGGTGACTTTGATAAATGGACCGGCAGTTGCGATCAAAAGGATCATGCTAACTGGGTTGTTGCACCGGGTGATATTGTAGCTACAGAAGTATTTGATTATCCCGAGATCGATACCGGTGAAGAAGATGGTGCCGATATTCTGGAAGCAAGAATTGCCTATATGCTTGAAGAAGGTTTCAAAGGTATTGCTGCTGTTAATGATGATGGAAATGGTGTTCTGGATACACCAGACGCTTACTTCATCAATAATTTTTGGGCAGCAGATGATGTAACAACTTATGGAAACATTATAGGTGCTTACAGGATCAATCCTTTAGTTCTGGAAAACCTCAATCTGGATGGAATAGTAGTAACCTATTGCTGGACAGGTCAAACTTCTTCTATGCTTACAGCCTATCTCACAGTGCTTGGCTACGAAGCTAAAAGCTTGAAAAATGGTGCTAATTCTATGATCTATGATGATCTGACTGGACATAAATGGATTGAATCATTTGATTATGATTACATCGTAACACCATAAGTTTATTCGAGGGAGCGGAACTAAATCCGCTCCCATCTTTTATGGAGTAAAGAATTTCTTTACTCACTAATTTTTAGGAGAAAATATGCGAAAAATATTATTATTAACTTTGTTAGTAGCTTTCAGTATTCCTGTAGCTGTTAATGCTCAGGGATGCATGGAAGCGTCTTCCGACGAAGGTGTGAACGTGGTTGGTTATCTGCAATCTCAATTTGAATATCAATTTAATGAAGATGACAATGAAAACAGTTTTACATTCAATAGGGCAAGAATGGGTCTGGTAGGGAACATTCCTTATGATTTCAGTTATTACATTATGTTCGAGTTCAGTCCCAATAAAGATGGTGCTCCTTATCTTCTGGATGGATTTATCACCTATTCCCGCTTGGCACCCTGGGCTAGTGTTTCTCTGGGTCAGTTCAAATCTCCATTCAGTTTAGAATTGAACACACCCTGTCAGGGATTGCACACAATTAGACGTTCAATGATTGTTGGTGAGCTTACAGCACCAGATCGTGATCTGGGAGTTATGATTTCCGGAAAATATAACAAACTCGCAAAATACACTTTTGCTTTTACAAATGGTACTGGTAGAGGAAACCTGGAAGACAATCAGAATAAAACTTTTGCCGGAAGATTGGTCATTACTCCTGTTGATTTTTGGAGTATTGGCGGAAGTTACAAATTTGGTACGGCTCCTGCCTCTGTTGCAGATGCAGATGAAGATGAAAGAACACGTTTTGCTGGAGAATTCCAATTAAATTTATCAAACATCCTTGTTCAAGTTGAATATATTGGTTCGGAAGATGTTGGTTCGTATACTACAGGTGGTGGCTGAGGTGATGATCCCGTGCAGGTGCACGAAGGATCAATTAAGAGAAGCGGTTACTGGGCTCAAGCTATGTATATGACAGATTGGAATCTTCAACCGGTTGTTAAATACGAAAGCTTTGATCCTGATACAGATACCGATGATAATGCATTGAGTATTATCACATTTGGATTCAATTATTTCTTCAATGATTGGACGAGATTGCAATTTAATTATCTTTACAAAGCTGAAGAAGAAGAAGAAGCTAACGATGAAATCTTGATGCAGCTTCAGGTGAAGTTCTAAAGAAAATAAGGGAAAACTTTCCTAAACTTATCTTCAAGAATTTCTTCGTAAGAAGTTTCGGAAAGTTAAAAAATTAGGAGATACACTATGAAAAGATTTATTGGAATATTGATAATTCTGTTAATAACAAGCCAATTTATTTTTGCCGGAGTTATCACGGCAAAGGAACTGGCGAAGCTTTCCAAAGAAGGAAATGTTGTTATTGTCTCTGCACGTCAGGCTTCCGACTACAGTAAAAAGCACATCAAAGGTGCTGTGAATATCTATCACAAATATCTCTATAAAACCGACGGTATTTCATCTATGCTGAAAAGTGCAGATGAAATTGCCAAAATATTCGGAGAAAAGGGTATCACGGAAAATAGCAAAATCGTTATTTACGATAATGGTAAAAACAAACTAGCAGGAAGACTTTACTGGATCTTTGACTACATGGGAGCAAAAGATGTAAATATACTCGGCGGTCACCTGAAAGGTTGGGGGAAAGTAAGAGGTAAAGTAACTCCCAAAGCAACTGAAATTGCACCAGCAAAATTTGATGCAAAACCCAATGCTGGTATACTGGCAACCATGGACTATGTGAAAGCTCATAAGGATGATGCAAATGTGATATTGGTGGATGTTCGCAGTGCAGATGAATACAATGGTATTGACGAAGATGAGAACATAACCAGGAAAGGACACATTCCCGGAGCGATCAATTTCGAATTCAAGAATATTCTTAATGAAGACGACACAATAAAGACAAAAGAAGAAATTGCTGAAATAGTGAAAAATGCCAGTATCACACCAGATAAAAAGATCATTCTCTATTGTGCATCCAGTGTAAGAGCCGGGATCGTTTATATGGCACTTACTTCTATTTTGGACTTCCCAAATGTGAAAGTATATGATGGTGCTTTCTATGAATGGAATGCAGATAGTTCAAATCCGATTAAATAGAATTATAAAACAGGGAGCTTTTTCTAAAGCTCCCTGGTGATTTAATAAGTTTACCCGGAGAATAAAATGAAATCAAAAAAAGAATTAAGCTTCGATAACCTACTCGATGAAGTTATTCATAAAGATCTGTGTAACAGGTGTGGTGGATGTGTTTCATTCTGTAGTGCAAATAGTATAGATGCATTGAAGATAGGAAAGGAAGGCTTTCCTGAATATAAATATAAAGATAAATGCCTTGAATGTGGGATTTGTTACCTGATATGTCCCAAAACAAGAACCCTGGAAGCAGAATTAAAAAGTCATTTTGACTGGAAATATCCATTAGGAAACTTTATAGATGTTTTTTCTGCACGATCGACCGATGAAGAGGTTCTTAATGTTGCCACAGATGGTGGTGTTGTCACTTCCATTTTAATATATCTATTAGAAAATAAAGTGATCGACGGTGCTATTGTTTCCAAAAGAATGGGATCCCACGGAAGAAAACCAATAATTGCAAAAACCCGTTCAGACCTGATAGAAGCTGCCGGCTCAAGTTTCTTAGAAACACATCATCTCGATGAGCTGGGAAATATTTATTCCACAAGTTTCCCTATAATAAAAGTAATAAAAGAATCTGCTTCGGAATCTATGAAGAAACTAGCTATTGTTGGAACTCCATGCCAGATAGAAGCAATCCGTAAAATGCAGTTACTGAATATTGTTCCCTCAAACCTGATAATATTTACGATCGGGTTATTCTGTATGCAGTGCTTCACTATTGAAGACCTTTCAAAGAAAAATTTTGCAAAAACACACAAGATAAATCTAAATGATATTGAGAAAGTGAATATTAAAGATAATTTGATCCTGAAAATGAAATCGAATGTCAGCTTTCATATACCATTGGAAGAGATCGAAGAAATTGCCAGACCTGCGTGTCTTGCCTGTAATGATTTTTCAAATGAATTTGCAGATATTTCGGTTGGTGGTGTTGGCTCGCAAGATGGTTATACTACTGTTCTCATTCGAACTTCAATAGGAAAACAAGTATATGCGGAAGCATTGTACCAGAATTATGTTAAGAATAATCATGGCTCATGTCATGATAGCAGAAAAGTAAACGAAAAACATTTATTGCATATAATAAAAGATTTCGCAGTAAGGAAAAAGATAAGATCGGAAGAAATAAATAAATCCATGAATAAATAATTTCTTATCAATTTCTTTAAGGAGTATTATTTAATGAGTAAAAAGAAAGTTGGTTCTGTACTGGTGGTAGGTGCAGGAATTGCAGGAATTCAATCTTCACTTGATCTGGCAAATTCCGGGTTTAAGGTTTATCTTCTTGAACAGACACCTGCTATTGGTGGTACTATGGCTCAATTGGACAAGACATTTCCCACAAATGATTGTGCGATGTGTATTGTCTCACCAAAACTGGTGGATTGTGGAAGACATCCGAATATTGAGATTATCACAAATGCTGAACTAGGAAAAGTGATGGGTGAAGCTGGGAATTTCAAGGTTGAAGTAAGGAAAAATCCCAGATATGTTGATGAAGATAAATGTACCGGTTGCGCAGCTTGTACTCAAAATTGTCCTGTCTCAATTGCTCTTTATCCTGTTGAAAAAATATCTATTATACTTAGAAAAGAAGATATGGCTACAGTAGATGCAATCTTAGAAGAATTTAAAGATAAGAAAGGCAGTCTTATGCCTATACTCCAGAGCATCAGCAAAGAATATAATTATCTTCCAGAAGATATACTGAAATATATTTCACAAGAACTTGATATCTCCTTAACTCGAATATATCAAATAGCAACTTTCTATAATGCTTTTAGTCTGCAACCTAAAGGAAAATATACAATTAATGTATGTTTCGGTACTGCATGTTATATAAAGGGAGGAAACAGAATTTTGGAAGCTTTTGAAAGAGAACTTGGTATTACAATGGGCAATACAACCGAGGACTTAATGTTCGGACTGGAAACCATATCCTGTTTTGGTTGTTGTGGTCAAGCTCCTGTGGTAACTGTGAATGAGGATATTTATGGGCATTTTCGTGTAACTCAGGTTCCAAAATTAATTAAAAAATACAGGGAGGAAGGAAGTGCCAAAACTAAAGCCTGAAGATCTAGCAAAAATAACAGAAAGAGTTAAAAGAACAATGATTCTCCGAGAGGGTTCCGGTCGCGCAAAAATTAGAGTTCACATGGGAACTTGTGGTATTGCTGCTGGTGCTCGCGCTATTATGAATACATTAATGGAAGAAATCGAGAATAGAAATATAAAAGATATTATTCTTACTACTTCGAGCTGTGCGGGATTATGTAGTCGTGAACCAATGATAACAGTCGAAGTTAAAGATCAACCTCCTGTAAAGTATGTAGATTTAACTCCTGAGAAAGTAAAAATAATTTTTGATAAGCATATACTTTCCGGAGAGATTGTAAAAGAGTATGCCTTGGCATTTGGAAGTGAAAGAGTACCATAAAAGCAATCGAATACTTAAAAAATACTTATGTGATTTTAGGTATTTAGTATTTTAGATGTTTAGAATTTTAGGAGTTTTTAATTATGGCTTATAGATGTAATGTATTGTTGTGCACTTGTACAATGTGTGTTTCTGTAGGAGCTTTGAAAATAAAGAGTAAGCTTAAGGAAGAAATTAAGAAATACAATTTAGAAGACGAAGTTCAGGTCATTCTTACAGGAAGTAGTTGGCTTTGCACAAAGGGACCAACCTTAATTGTTCAACCTGATGATGTGGTTTATCAGTTCTTAAAAGAAGAAGATATCCCTAATTTGGTTGAAGAGCATCTCTTAAAAGGAAGACCTGTACATTCTTTGATGTATATTCATCCTGAAGAATTACATCCTATTGAGAAATTACAAGATATTCCTTTTTATCATGACCAGAGACTTATTGCTCTTTGGAACAGAGGGATAATAGATCCCGAAGAGATCGATGAGTATATTGCCAGAGATGGATATAAGGCGTTGGTAAAAGTTTTGCAAGATATGACACCGGAAAGTGTGATACAGGAGATAAAAGATTCCGGATTAAGAGGAAGAGGTGGAGGAGGATTCCCAACAGGGATGAAGTGGGAGTTCTGCAGAAAAAATCCAGGCTCACCAAAATACCTGATTTGCAATGCTGATGAAGGTGATCCCGGTGCTTTTATGGACCGCTCAATTATTGAAGCAGACCCACATTCTCTTATTGAGGGAATGTTGATCGCTGCTTATGCAATTGGTGCTGAAAAGGGTTATGTTTACGTACGAAGTGAATATCCGCTTGCTATTCAAAGGTTAGATAGCGCGATCTTTAAAGCCAGAGAATACGGCTTACTTGGAAAGGGCATATTTGGTTCCGATTTTATTTTTGATGTGGAAATATTTCGTGGTGCTGGTGCATTTGTTTGTGGAGAAGAAACATCTTTAATTCATTCGATAGAAGGTGAGCCAGCAGAACCCAGACAGAGACCTCCATTTCCTGTGGAAAGAGGGCTTTTTGGGAATCCTACAAATATTAATAATGTTGAAACATTATCTTGTTTGCCAAGAATAATAAATTTTGGAGCAAAATGGTTTGCCAGTATCGGAACTGAAAAAAGCAAAGGAACAAAAGTCTTTTCTCTTGCTGGAAAGATCAATAATGCCGGACTCGTGGAAGTACCTATGGGAATAACTCTACGAGAAATGGTTTTTAAGATTGGGGGTGGAATTCCTAATAGAAAGAAATTTAAAGCTGTTCAAACAGGAGGACCCTCCGGTGGTGTCATTCCTGAAAATATGCTTGATTTACCTATTGATTATGAACGGATACAGGAAGCTGGAGCAATTATGGGTTCCGGCGGAATGATCGTTATGGATGAAGATGATTGTATGGTTGATATTGCCAGGTATTTTATTGAATTCACCAGGGATGAATCTTGTGGAAAGTGCTCTTCCTGCAGAGAAGGTTTAGATGCAATGTATGAGATTTTGACTAATATCTGTAAAGGAAAAGGTAAAGAAGGAGACATAGAATTTTTAGAAGAATTGGGAGAAGCAACTATAAATGCTTCAATGTGTGGATTAGGAAAATCAGCTCCAAATCCTGTATTAACTTCGATTCGTCATTATAGAGATGAATATATTGCCCATATCAGGGATAAGAAATGTCCAGCTAAATCATGTGTAGCTCTAATTGAATATTCAATTGATCAGGAAAAATGTACAGGTTGCTTTATATGTAATGTGAATTGTCCGACAGATGCAATTATTGGAGAAAAGAAGAAACCTCAAACCATAGACAAAAGTAAATGTATAAAATGCAGTGTTTGTTTTGAAGTATGTAGATTTGATGCTATAAAGGTAGGGTAATTATTATGAAACTCAAAGAAATAAAAGAACTGCTTGAAGCAGAAGTTCTTTCAGGAAAATTCGATCCTGAAGCAGAAATACAAGTAGGTTGTTCATCAGATTTGATGAGCGAAATTTTAGCTTATGGAAAACCAGGGTCTATTCTGTTAACAAGCTTAATGAATATCCAGGTTATTAATACTGCTAATGTGGCTGATATAAAAGTAGTATGTTTTGTTATGGGAAAAGTTCCCAATGAAAGTATTATTAATATAGCTGACAAAAATGATATTGTGGTATTAATAACAAAATTAACAACGTTTGAGAGTTGTGGACGATTGTACAAAAATGGTCTTAATAGTTGTAGTTATTTTAATCTTGGCAAATAAAAAATGTATAATAATAAAAAAAAGACCACTAAGATTCAAGAATTGACTTATGAACTAAAAATTAAAGATGTAATGAGTAAAAATGTCGAAACTGTCAGCTCAAAAATGTCTATTTATTCTTTAAGAGATGTTTTGCAAAAAAAGCGAATTTCTGGGGTTCCTGTTGTAGATGAAGACAACCTTGTTGGTTTAATAAGTATTGAAGATTTTATTAAATGCATGGAACAGAAAGAAATGGATACTTTAGTAGAAGATAAGATGACAAAAAATATAAAGACTCTGTATGCTGATGAACCACTTGTTCATGCTGTAATGAAATTCGAGAAATTTAGGTTTGGTCGTTTTCCCGTGATTTCAAGGAAAGATAAAAAACTCGTAGGTATTATTACAAAAAGTGATATTATAAAAGGAGTATTAAAGAAATTAGAAACAGCCTATCATGACGAAGAAGAACGAAGATATAGAGCGAGTCATATTTTCAATGATATTGTTGCGGATGAGCTTTTTTTTAAATTTCAATATTTTGTCGAAGGCAAGAACTTTGATAAAGCAGGAGAAGCTGCCACCGGACTAAAGAAAACACTTTATAGACTTGGTATCTCTCCAGAAATAGTGCGTAGAGCTGCAATTTCAACTTATGAAGCTGAAATTAATATCGTAGCATTTACCAAAAGTGGGCAAATAATAGCTTATCTTGAACCTCATCAAATTAAAATTGTTATAAAAGATAAAGGTCCAGGCATTCCCGATATTGAAGATGCAATGAAACCCGGTTTTTCCACTGCTCCTGGATGGGTGAGAGAATTAGGATTTGGTGCAGGTATGGGACTTCCTAATATAAAGAAATTTGCTGATAAAATGACCCTAAGATCGAAAGTTGGCAAGGGAACACATTTAGAAATTATTATTAAGCTTAGTAATTATCGTGATGAAAATTAATTTTTCAATTAAGAATAAGAGAAAAGAGGGGAAATGATTAATTTAAAAGATATTGTACAAAAACTTGGTCTAAAAGTAGTTTCCGGGGATGTTGATAGAGAAGTAAGTGCAGGTTATTCAAGCGATCTGCTCAGTGATGTCATTGCAAATGCTCAAAAAGATAACATCTGGATCACTTTGCAAATTCATGTAAATATTGTAGCTGTGGCAAATTTACAGGAACTTGCAGGGATCATTCTTGTAAATGGACGACAACCGGAAGAAACAACTTTAAAGAAAGCAAAACAGGAAAACATTCCTATTCTGTTAACAGAATTATCGACTTTTGAAATTGTGGGAAAACTTTATGAACTGGGAATACACGGGAATAAGAGATAATGAGGTTTCAAAAGAATGCTCAAAAAAATCAAAGCGGATTTGCATATTCATACCTGTCTCTCACCTTGTGGTGATATGGATATGATGCCTGCAATGATCGTAGAAAAAGCAAGATCGAAAGGATTGGATGTGATCGGTATTTGTGACCATAATTCATCTGAAAATGTAGCTGCCGTAAAGAAAGCGGGAGAAAAATATAATTTGAAAGTTCTTGGCGGAATGGAAGTTACATCTAAAGAAGAAGTGCATATCCTAGCTCTTTTTGATGAAAATAAAAATTTATCTGAGCTCCAGGAAACCGTATATGAAAATCTAGATGGAAAGAATGACGAGGAGTTTTTCGGATATCAACTAATAGTAGATGAGCAGGATGAGATCATTGATCTTAATAAAAAACTATTGATCGGTGCTACAGAACTGACAGTCGAGAGAATAGTAGAACTTATACATTCTCTGAATGGACTTGCAATTGCCTCACATGTTGATCGTGAAAGATTCAGCCTGATCGGTCAACTGGGCTTTGTTCCTGAAGGATTGGAACTGGATGGTCTGGAATTATCACCAAGATATATGTCCGAAAAGAAAAAACTTGAATTTCCAATGGCATCGGGCTTTCCGCTCGTCACTTTTTCTGATGCTCATTTACCAGATGATATTGGCAAAACTTCGACCACTTTCTTGCTTGAAGAAATAACTGTGATAGAGTTGAAAAAAGCATTGAAGAATAAAGATGGAAGATCTATCCTTACATATTCTTGATGTGGTCGAGAATTCGATCGAAGCAAATGCTTCGAAAATTGAGATAAAGATTGTAGAGGAAAAAAACAATGATTTGCTCGCAGTCGAAATAAAAGATAATGGAAGAGGAATGAACAGGGAAACCATTAACAAAGTGCTGGATCCGTTCTATACAACAAGAACGACACGAAAAGTGGGTTTAGGACTTTCTTTTTTAGCACAAGCTGCTAAAGAGAGTAATGGAGATTTTGAGATAAATTCAAAGGTTGGTGTAGGCACAGAGCTTAAGGCTACTTTTCAATATAGTCATATTGACCGTAAACCCATTGGGGATATGAACGATACAATTGTGACCTTAATCATTTCTCATCCTGAAATTAATTTTATTTATGAATATCAAAATGAAGAGGGAAATTATATTCTGGATTCAAATGAAATTTAGAAAGGAATTTCATAAAATTAATTTATATGAACTAAAAGGTAAAAAATATGGTTAATTTAATTATCAATGGAAAAAAGATAGAAGCTGAAGAAGGTTCTACTGTTCTTCAGGCAGCAGAAAAAAATGGTATAAAAATTCCAACTTTATGTTATAATAAAGCATTACCAGCTTATGGAGCTTGCAGATTATGTATTGTTGAGGTAAGCCAGAAGGGTGGGAGACCATCTATTCAAGCGTCCTGTACTTATCCGGTTCAAGATGGCCTTATTATCAAAACCGATACAGAACAAATAAAACAAACCCGAAAGGTCGTGGCTGAATTAATTTTAGCCAAGTGCTCTGATTCTGAAGTTATACAAAATCTCGCTAAAGAACTGGGAGTTGGAAAACCAAGGAATAAGCTAAAAAATGAAGACTGTATTCTTTGTGGATTATGTGTACGAATGTGCAAAGACAGGATGAATAAAGGAGCGATCGGTTTTGCAAATAGAGGAAATAAACGTGTAGTTGTTCCTGCTTTTGACACCCAATCTGATGTGTGCCAGACTTGTGGAGCATGCGACAGTATTTGTCCAACCAAAACTGGAATTAAATTTGAAAAAATCACGGAAAATGAACCTGTTCCGATTCTATCTGAATTTGATGAAGGATTGATAAAAAGATCAGCAATATACATCCCTTATGCTCAAGCTGTTCCTAATTATGCCAATATTGATCCGGATCACTGTGTGCAGCTAAATACCGGAGAATGCAAGATTTGTACAGAATACTGTGAAGCGGATGCGATCAATTTTGAGCAAGAAGAAGAAATTTTTAACCTGAATATCGGCTCGGTGATTATTGCAAATGGATCAGATAAGTTTGATCCTACTGCACTTCATGAATATGGTTACGGCAGGTTTAAAAATGTTCTTACAAGCATCCAGTTTGAAAGGGTATTGGCAGCTTCGGGTCCTTATGAGGGTCATCTGCAAAGACCTGATGACGGAAAAGTACCAACCAAAATTGCCTGGATACAGTGTGTCGGTTCAAGAAACGAGAATTCTCATATGCCATATTGTTCTTCTGT
>CBFDCX010000019.1:0-13967 GCA_965603415.1 uncultured bacterium | reverse complement strand
TCAGTATTTGGATTACCGCTATAAATAGCATTAATTCTGTTAACAGTTTTGCCTTGAATAACTTCCCAGAAACCTGCTACAGATTCAGAGCATATCTGGAACCAGCGTTCTGTTTGAAAACCTAAGGCAGTAATAGGATGATCATAAAAATCAGGATCTGTGGGTGGTGTTCGTTCATAATCGAGGAACTTGGTGATCATGGTTTCCAGGTGAGTAGCATTCTGCGCTGTCATTCTTGCCAGGGTTACATCTGGCATTTGGTTGCCGCTTACATCGGCATAGATATTATCTGATGCACAGTAGTTATTGTAAATGGGAGAGACAACGGTGCTGCCGGTTGTGCCGTAATCACCCAGCAGAAGAATAGCTGCCGGAGCAGGATCCCAGCCGGTACCGGGTGCCATGATATCATTGATGTAAGTTTCGATTGCTGTAGGTGTGTTGCCGCCGACTTCGGTGGTTGTTTTTATTACTGTGGAAATACCCTGCATGATGCGGAATACTTTGATCGAATCTGCCCAGGCTAAAAAGACAGCATCATCGGGACAGATGATAAGATACTCGGCACCGTCTCTGCTGTTCGTATGATTGTAGTTCATTCTGGGTAGCGATTCATAGTTCAGGAAAGTATCTGCTAATATCGGATCCCACCATCTGCTGCGCAGGTTATCCGCTCCAAAGTATCTATTACCGCCGATGAAATCTACTTCCAACTCAATATCACGGTAAACGATAAGTTCTTTGGAAACCGGATTATACTGGAATGGTGTGATACCCAGCATCACAGCATCAACTCCGCGGATCATGGTCTGTTCACCCAAAATTACAGGATCGGCAGGATATAAAGCATCTTGATCATAAATGTTCATGTCCCTGGTGTAATCCAGCGGACTATCATCCGTATCCCAGGGAATACGGGGAGCGGGTGACATTTCTACATTTTGAAATACTTCGGTGCGTGAAGATACGATGCGCAAAGATGCAATAGCTCCCTGTGGAAGTGCAAGATATCTTCCGTTACCGGGAAGATTGGGTGCTCCCGCTTCATTTTGCAGGAACGTATTGGGAAGTATGATATTCTGCATATCTTCCCCGTTTATCCTGACATCTTCCAGGCTAAACTCATCGATGGAAAATGTGATCCCTACACCGGAACCACTTCTCTGGGTAAGATTGAATCCGGCTTCGTTCCAGGCGTCATCGTAGTTGATGACCTCGGCAATTAACGCTAAATTCAAAAATAAAAAGATAATAAATAAAATAACTGTCTTTTTCATGATACTCTCCTATTTTAATTTTTTCATCTGCACATTTTTACTTAACTTCCCATTTTTCTGTCAAATACAATTTTTAGTATGCATATTCTAATCATTTTTAACATCCCTAACTTATTATTAATTTAAACGCAATAATTATTCCAGTAATTGTTATTTGAAAAATGCAGAAAATGAAATGAACAATAACTATTTGAATTCTATTTATAACAAATGAATTTTTTCTTCTACTTCTATGTTTATTATTTCGAAAGCATTCATTATTACATCATGTTTTGATAAATACAAGTATAAAAACTCGATTTTACTTTCTTTGATTTTTGTGTTGACAGAATTGCTCTTAATTAACTATAAATATACTTGAATGAGGATAAGATAATGAATAAATCAATTGATTTTGAGATTGATCCGAGAGGATTATTACCGAGTGGATGTATAAATTACATGGTCGGAACTTGGAATGAGAAAAAATATCAACATAATATTAGAAGATTGAAGGATAATAAAAAAAGAAAATTCATTATTAAAGCAATTTTTTCAACAACTTTAGATTTTAAAAACCTAGGAAATATGAGCTTTGAAAAAAATGAGGGCAATTCATTTCTAATTATGAAAAAAGGAAAGAGTCTATCAAAATTAATTACACCATTTTGTAATATAAGTTTCAATAATAATAATGAAGATAAAATTTCTTTAGCTATTTGTGAATGTATGTCAACATCAACAAACAAAGCAAAAGCAATTTTTTTTGATTCATTAAATCCTTTTTTGATATAATCTCATTTTTTGGAAACATCCCAATACAAATTCAACGTATCAGGGTTGATGATATTGATAATAATGTAACTGAATTTGAAATAATAACACCTTACCAAAATTATGAAATTGGTGTATATTATTACAATATCCATCAGGAAATGAAGGAAATTATGTTTCTATTCAGAGAAGCAAAAAACAACAATAGCTTTTTTTATAAATTTTTATGTTATTATAAAATGTTAGAAGGAGGGATTAAAAAAGTTAAACCTGCATTAAATAAAAATGCTAAGAAAAATAATATTATGTTACCTCAAATCGACAATAAAATACCAGACATAGAATTTATTAGATTATATAAACCTGATTTAGTAGGAAAAAAAATCACTAGAGTATTCGATAATTTTTTTCATCCAAAATTCCGAAATGCTGTTGCACATTTAAAGGATGAAAAAGATACTCATTTAAATCTATATTCAAGAAAACAAGCCTATGAATCAGTACATCCAGTAATTGAAAAATGTGCTATAATTTATATCAAAAATCTTTCCATTCAATTTGATTTTTATAAGAGAGAATTAATAAGAATTAATAAGCAAAAAGATAAAAATTCAGATAAAACACATAATCAATAAAGTTCTTCAACATATTAGATTATTAATTTCATGAAATAAAGATTCTTATACATTATTTCAAAATTTTACTCAAAACCTGCTCACCACTTGCAGGTACAATTTTAATTTATCTTTCTTATACCAGTGATCTGATATTTTAAATTGCAGTTCAAAATGGGGTGGAAGTTTCCATTTTAACAGCAGGTACGAACATATTCCATCACCGGAAAGAACGGTGTTCTGCATGATGCCGTCCACGTTATTCTCGTACACATAATGCTTCACATTAAAGGGTTGGGTATCGGAGCGGTAGGCCGTGATCTGGGTAATTATCTGTAGCTTTTCCCATTGCAGTTTTGCCTGTTCGTAAACCAGAATTCCCCGGGAATAGATATTTTCTTCAGGCAGGTATTCAGCAGCCAACTCACAGCGCGTTTTCAAGCGAAGGTTTCCCAATAGCTGCCACCAGTCTGCCCGCAGGAGCGTGCGCTCGAAATCACGGATCCGGGCTTCGTCCAGGCTGATGTATTTTTCTTTATCCTTGTGCTGCAGGGTCAACCGCAGGCTATTTGTTTTAAAGTGTGTTTCCACCTGCAGGAATTGCTCACTACCCACCGTGGGCATTTTCTCAAAGTATCGTGTCTCAGGGAAATTCCATAGGTCGAAATAACAGTTTATTTTTGTTCTTGCAAAAGGCACCAGGGTGATGCCGTAATATAATCCCACCTCATTATCGAATTTGCTCTGGGTGGAAAAAGGATTTCCATGCCAGGTGGGAAAGTTCTTTTCATAATAGCGGAACAGAACCAGGTGCCTTAGCTTGTTATCCCCGAATTTTGTGCCGATCATTCCGGCTAATTTATCATCTGCTTGTGCCAGCTCTCCAAAGGTGGGAAAGGTATTTTGATTCAAGAGGAAATTAAAACCGACAGCATTATATTCAGCAGCTTTTTGGGGATCTTTAAATTCATGATCGAACTTAAAATTTGAATAGATCAAACCCAATGAATTATGTTCCCAATTGTAATTCAGGGAAGAGCCATAAATGGTTTCTTTAACGTTGTTCTTATCTTCATCATCCAGATGAAGACCGCTTTCATTAAAGGAAGTTATTTGCGACAACGAATCGAGATTGGCACTTAATTTTGTATAGGAATAAAACGGAACAAAAGCAAAATTTCCTAGCTTGATATTGGCAGCCGCACCTTCCAATTCCCAAATCTCATACGAACTGGTGTAAGGTTTAATTGCTTTGAATTTTTTTACGGCAACAGAAGTGGCAGCACCGCTTTTGGACATTCCCAGCTTGGGTGCAAAAAGAATACCCTGTCCCGCAGCCAGCCGGTATTTTCCCAGCACGCTGTGTATTTTATTGCCATTATATTCGATGAAGTAGGAGTAAAAATCTATGGGGTCTTTTTCACCTTCATCTTTTTGAGAGAGGAACCCGAAGCTGAATTTATCGTATTGAAAAAGGATTCTCTGGTAATATTTAAGAGTGGATTCAAAATTATCTTTGCTTTCAGAATATTCTCCGCGCGTCTTCTGATTCAGTTTAAGCCCGGGTTTTTCTCTAAAAATAATATAATCCTTAATTTCCGAAATTGTGATCTGGTTTATACCGATATTCTGTAATTCTTTCCAACCGGAGATCGGTTTTGCTTTCCTTGCTTTAACTATCTTTCCAATATCAAGTTCGGAAAGCCAGGGTAACTCTGTTAGTTCTACACGGGAAGCATTGTTGATGTTTAAAGGTGAATTTTTAAGTCTCAAAAGGGTTTCAATGAGTTCGGTGGGATGATATGTTCCATCCTCTGAAGAGGATATCGTTTCTTCGACATCTTGAGCCAAAAGAAAGGTGAAAATAATTATAAATGCTAAAACTACTTTAATCTTTAAAAGCATAACCAACCGAGATATAATGCGTGAGATCGAGGTATTGATGAGTTCTGAAACTGTAAATTACCTTCATATTTAATACATTAAAAACCAGTCCAAAACCCAGCCTGTCCGGCTCATACTGGTAACTTGTGAGAATTGTGAGCATGCTGAACAGGTTGTAACGGGCAGCAAATTTAAAAGAAAAATCAAAACTGTCCTCCTTCTCAAAACCAACGGCAAAACTGCTTTCCGGGGAAACTTTAAAAATACTCTCCCATAAGTAGACCACCGGCAATTTCATATCCAGGAAAGAAGATTGCGAAATATTGCGGATAGAAAAAGCGGTTTGCACATTGCCGTTTATCCATTTGCTGCCAAGATCCGTGATGACTGAACTATCTTCGTGATAATTTTCTACCCGGTTGTAAAGCCACCTCAGTCCTATACCTACCGACAGATTCTGGTAATGATAACTAAAACCGGCATTGCTGCTGTTCTCCCGGCAAAGCGAATGATCCATGAAAGAATTTCCCAGGTAAAAACCATAATTCTTATAACGCAACCCGGAATGAATATTGTAGCAAGGCAGGTCTTTCAGACCAAAAAGATAGGTGACGGAAGTTATAACCCCGGGATTATTCACAGCAGGATTCACCGCAGAAGCGGATGGTTCGGGATACAATAGAACCAATCCCGAAGTTGCATTCTGTATGGCAGAAACGGGAAGGTTCAGGTCGATGGACCAGAGAGTAGAATAAATAATTAAAAGTATAAGAAGAATCAATTTTTTCATAATACTTCCTTTAGATCTGATAAATTAACGTTTCTGTTTTCTCTCAGTTCTATCAGAGAGAAGAGTTCGAACTTCTTTTTATAGATACTTTCTTTTAAGAAATTAAAACAAATCAACTTACAGGTCCAACATACCTACACCGAGGATGAACTGGATGCTGAATCTGGGTGTAAACTTTTCCGATAAAGATCGGTTTAGATAATTTCGACGATGGCACTCACTATGTTGTCTCTGGTAGGATCGAGCATGAATACCCTGTAGAAACCTTTCTCACCAAAATATATGTCATTAAAATACATATAATCCATATCCGATTCTACGGTGAATTCCACGTCGCTGTAATATTCAAATTCACCGTTACGCGGGTTGTATTTATCCAGTTGAATATAAATTTTGGTGTAATAAACAGGTGCAGCCAGCAGGGTCATAACGGTCAAGTTGCCGCTGTAGAATCTATCACCTGCATTGATCTCGCCCATTTCAGCATCGTAATTTTCGCAGAAATACAAAATATCACAAGATTGTGCAGATAGTGTGGCAAACGTAAAAAGAAGTAAAATTCCTGAAAATAAAAACACGATTTTTTTCATATATCCTCCTTGGAAAGTTAATTTAAAGTTACAATAGTTATGTTATTTGACATCAAATTGATAGTGAGTACGATATTAATGGGATTTCCATTATAATATTCAGTTCCGGTTGCTTCAAATTTAACAGAATAAGAACCGCCATTCAAAATTTGGAAACTTCCATTTTCAGTTTGTAATTCGTTTGATTGAGTATTATAATCATATCCCAGAAAAACACCCAGCATATCGATATAATTAGTTCCTCCGCCACCTCCACCGGTCAGGTGCTGCATTCTATCTCCTCCGCCCTGATCGGCTGGCGCTCTCCACCATGCTAAGGTGTGTGCTGCAAAACTATTCATATCCGTGATACATGCCATTCTATTAGATTTAGCTGCTTGTATCTTGAATAATGTAATTCCTCCGGCTACAGCTATTATAATAATTATTACACTTAAAACGACAAATAAAATCTGTTGTGTTCCCATTTTTAAATTTTTCTTTCTGTTTCCATATCAAAGAAATGAGCTTTTTTCATATCGAGAGTAATTTTCATCTTTGTATTTATCTCAGGATATTTTTTGGGATCGAACCTGGCGGTGAGCCTGGAATTCTCAGTAGCCAGGAAGACAATGAATTCGTTACCGGTTGGTTCTACTACTTCACAAAAGGCTTCTATCTTTTGCGGGAATTCTGCCATCTGGTCGAAAATGGTATCGTAAATATCTTCGGGACGGATACCCATGATTACTTCCTTACCAATATATTTTTTCAAGTGAGCAGCATCAGGTATCTTTACCTTGAAATCACTATTGTCGAAGTGTATTTCTCCTTTTGCTTCAATTATTTTTCCCTTAAATTGGTTTATGGCAGGACTGCCCACGAAGCCGGCTACAAAAAGGTTTTGCGGGTTATTATAAATTTCCAGCGGACCGGCTATCTGCTGGATGATACCGTTTTCCATTACCACCATTTTATCTGCCATGGTCATAGCTTCCACCTGGTCGTGCGTTACGTAAATTATGGTTGTATCCAGTTTCTTATGCAGTTTAATGATCTCTGCCCGCATCTGAACACGCAGTTTGGCATCCAAGTTGGAAAGTGGCTCATCAAATAGAAACACCTTGGGTTTGCGAACAATGGCTCTGCCCAAGGCAACTCGCTGTCTTTGACCACCCGAAAGTTGCTTGGGTTTACGATCCAGCAGGTCCTCGATCTCCAGTAGTTCGGCAGATTCGTTCACGATCTTATCTATTTCTTCTTTGGGAAATTTTCTCAGTTTCAAAGCAAATGCCATATTGTCATAAACCGTCATATGCGGATAGAGTGCATAGTTCTGGAAGACCATGGCGATATCGCGATCTTTGGGAAGCACATCGTTGACTTTTCTTTCACCTATGAATATCTCACCGCTGGTGATGGTTTCCAATCCGGCTATCATTCTAAGTGTGGTGGTTTTGCCGCATCCGGAAGGTCCTACTAATATTACGAATTCTTTATCTTCTGCTACAAAGTCTGCTTTCTTAACTGCCTGAAATCCGTTTTCAAAAACTTTATCAATTTTCTTTACAATTACTTTTGCCATATGTGTCCTTTGTGTTTTTTCTTATGAATTTAATTCGTAGAATTATTGGAATGTTGTCAAATAAAATAAATAATCAAGTATCTTTTAATAAAAATATAAGGTCATTTTGTTTTTAAACTCGTTCCCAAATGGAGATTCCACGCGATGTCGCATGGTTGTCTTAGGAACGAGAAAATATAGAAGAATTCCCAGCCAGAGGTTGGCAAGTATTGATCTTCATTTCTTTTGTGTCGACAAAAGAAACGAAGCAAAGAAAAACTCCCAGCATAATATAAATTACTAAAATTGGAAACACCGCTAAAAAATCTTAACTCGTGATTTTCTAAGTAGAATAAAAGATAGAAATTAGAAAACCACTCAAACAGAAGATTTTTCTTAACTCTTGCTTATTGCCAATTTCTTAACGTAATTTATATTATGCTGGTTTAAAAAGAATATGAAGTCATTATACTCCCTTCTTCTCGACTTGTCCGGCTCTTGACGGACAGGAGAAGGGTTGGGGATGAGGTGGAAAATTTTCCATTCTAATGCAGGAGCATTAGAACGCGAGAATTAATTTTTTCCGCAATTTTGAAAGTCCTACTTTCTCTCTTCTTTCTTCACAATAAGCATTTCCAGTATAAAAAGAATCAATACAAAAATCAACAGGTATTTCCACAATTCAAAACCATAGCGGGATTGCAATACCTCATTCTCCCAGTTTTTTCCAAGAAGGTGAATGTTTTTGATTTGAACTTTTTGCAGTCGGGTATAATCACTTTCATCGTAATTCAAATTCACACCAAAGTTAGCGGTTTCGGTTTTATAAATTCCAGTTTTGCCGGGTTTATAATTTGGCTTATTGATCTGTATAGAGGTACCGTTGGGAAGTTCAAGTATACTCTCATTCAAGCGGAATGTTTTTCCTATGATGATATTGGATGTACTCTTTGTACTACCGGATGTGAACACCAGCGAATTGTAGGCAAAAACCGGAAAAGCAGGATCGAGCAGGAACGGATTCTGCAGACTTTCAACATCGAACAACCACAGGCAGGTGCCTTTGTTTTCCAGAGCCAGCGGATGTTCTTTTGTGCTTAGCAGCACGTTCGATCTTGCTTTCACTTTCCAGGTATCGTTAATGCCGATCGATTTCACATTTTTCAGTAGAGTAGTGACGGGATGATATTTATTAGCATAGTTAATATTCCGTGTTTTTATGTTGTGCATAAAATCCTGGAAATCCGCTTTAAATGCAGTTCCAAGGTAAGATTTCCAATCCTGCGAAAGTTGTCTATCAGTCAGAAAAAGAATTCCTTTTTGCTGTTCATCCAGTTTATTTAGAATAAATTTCAGTTTTCCGGAAAGGTGTCTTTTTTTATAAATAATGATGTTATCATATTTCTGTAGAGATTCTAAATTGTAAGAATTCTCATCGGTAAGAAAATCAATTTCTCCTGCGTAAATTTCCAATATCGTTTCCATTACCAGCGGAAGTTTCGTTTCATCAGATAAGACAGCAACTTCGGGTTCCGGGTTATATTCAAAACAGAAATAGTTCCTGTTATCGTAAGTCTGGCGTTCGTTCTTCACTTCCACATATCCGGAGTGCCAGCCCGCATTTTCCAGGTTTATTGTGAATACTTCGGTTTTGCGTTGTTTCAGCTGCAGATCGGTTACTTTTTCCGCTGCCGTATTGCCATCCAGAAAAAGTTTGTAGATCACATCTTGTTGACTTCTTACAGAATGATTCACCAGTTCGAGAGTAATTTTTTTCTCCAGATTTCTTTTTACAATTTCATTGGAAATGATCACATTCTGACAACTGATATTGTATCGTTCGGTAGTTTGGGATGCGGGAATGAAAAAAGCAGGAACAGTCATTTTCTCAGGAAGCTCTTCTGTCTGCAGATCTGTGATGAAATAAATTTCTTTATTGGGCAGATGCACTTCATCCAGTTTGGATTCTGCTTCCTGCAGTACGTCTTTAAAAGGGATAGCAAGAGGAGTAATATTGACGTTATTTATCAAGTCCTGCGGTAACCTGCCAAAACGGATATTTCCATTGATCTTATTCCAGTTCTCATCCAGGGTTAAAAGTATCACCTGGTCATTTTCAGAGATCAATTCATTGATGGCTAATAATTTCTGTTTTGCTTTTTCCAGTTCGGTTTGCGTATCTACCAGATAGTTCATACTGTAGGAATTATCAACAATAATAACCAATCCGGTTTTGGGGTGGAGTTTGCTGTTTTTCAAAATAGGAGCTTTAATTGCCGGGCGTGAGATAGCCAGAATTGTAAAGAAGATTATCATAATCCTTATCAGTAGCAGAAGCAGGTTTTTAATATTGATCTTTTTGCGCTGTTTCTGCTGGCTTTCTTTAATGAAACGAATAGAACTGAAAACAATACGATGCGGCTTTTTCCTGGCAAAAAGATAAATTAAAATAGGCAAGATAATGGCAGATGAAAGGAATAAAATTCCCGAATTTAAGAACGAAAGACCGAACATTTTTCTTTTATATTTTTATACTGCAAAACATATAAATGCAGCAGTAAATTATTGCATTAAACAAATCAGGTTATCTTTTTATCCAAAATTCTATAAGTTTTGTGAACCCAGCCCCCTAGATTGGTAGCGATGCGGTTCATCATTAAGTTATTTTCCAGAATCCAGGACATCTCAGCTTCTTTGATATTGAGTTTTTTATGTTCATTGGCAATTTGGAAATTTCTGGTGTAGAATACAGTATCAATACCGCGATTCTGGTATTCTTTGATCACACCCAAAGTGATGATGCGCAATCTGTTGATCTTGTTTCTGCCAAACAGCATGTGGAAAATTCCAAAAGGAAAGAGTCGACCTTTCATCTTCTTCAATATTTGGTTATAATCCGGTAAAGCTGTATAAAATCCGGCGGGTTTATCTTCCACAAAAGCCAGATAGAAAAATTCAGGTCTCACCAAGTCGATCACGGAATCGATCAAATGAAAAAATTCCTTCTTGGTCATAGGAACAAAACCCCAATTCCTTTCCCAGGCTTGAGTATAAACTGAGAATACGATTTCCAGATCTTTTCGCAACTCTTTTTTGTTTTTGGAAGATAGTTCACGAACTGTAAAACGGCCTCTTTTTTGTAGTCTTTCAGTAATTTTTTGTAAGCGGTCTGGTGTTGGTCTTTTTGGAATCAGATAAGCCAGAAGGTCCATTTCTTTTGATAAACCTGCTTTTTCTAAAAGTTCAAGATAGTATTGATGATTATGCGTCATCAAGATGAAGGGTGGGGAATCAAAACCATCTACCAGCAAGCCACATTCATCATTAGTAGAAAAATTCATGGGACCACGCATCGTATTCATTCTTTTTGCCTGCAGCCAATCATAAGCAGCTTGAATCAGTTTGTCGGCAACTTCCTGATCGTTGATGGATTCAAAGAAACCAAAAAAGCCGACTTTATCTTCATGGAATTTATTGTGCTGGGTATTGGTTTGAGCCGATATCCTGCCAACAATCTCTCCATCTTTTTCAGCCAGGAAAAGCTGTACTTCTGAATGCTCGTAATAAGGATTTTTCTTTGGATCGAAAAAGTTTTTTTGATCCATGATGAGCGGAGCCACCCAATGCGGATCGTTTTTGTAAAGCTTGAAAGGAAGCATGATGAACTGCTTCAATTCTTTTTTGGTTTGAACCGGTATTATTTTTATCATGATCTATCCTATCTCCTTTTCATAAATGGTATAAGTTTTGGAATCTTCAGATCCCATCATCTCGATTAATCTTATTGTTAAAGTGTTGTCTTCCAGCACCCAACCCATATCACAGTAGTCATACCTGGTTCTGGTGTAAAGTTTCTGCTTCCATATCATTATTCCGTCCAGCCCCAGACGGCGGAATTTGGGTTTCACACCCAAATAGCCCAAACGAAAACCTTTGGTTCGCTTGGCTCCCAGTATCAGTTTAATTGCACGGATCAATTCCAGGTGACGAAAGTTTCCGATGCGTTTCAGTTTTTCCGACACATTAGGTACACCTCCAAAAAAGGCTGCAGCTTCACCTTTTATATATAGGAAAATGAATAATTTTTTATCCATGATGAGTAGCATGTCGTCAATGATCTGGTCAAACTCTTCCTGTGTGAAGGGAACAAATCCGTAGTTATCATTCCAGGCTGCATTATAAATTTCCAGCATTTCCTTTTTACGAACATCCAGCGGACGATCACCCCATTCTTCCACGGTCACATTATAACGGTCGATTATTTTCTGACCCAAACGCAGCAACTTATCTTCCATGGGTCGGGAGGGCTGAACTTCCCACGATTTCACGCGTTTCACAGCATTGAATCCCACTTTTTCTATAAGTGTAGAATAATAAGGTTTATTGTAATGATAATACATCACAGGTCGGGAATCGAAGCCTTTTGTCAGGAAGCCGGGTGTTGCATCATTTACCGGAAGATTCTGCGGACCACGTATTGTATCCATGCCCAGATCTTTCAGGAATCTCGTGGCAGCTTCCATCAGGATTCTTGCTACTGATTCATCATCGATACACTCGAACTGACCGAAGAAACCAGTTTTTTCATTCCAATGCTGGTTATGACGATGATTTACAAAAGCATTGCAACGACCAACGATCTCACCGTCTTTAACTGCCATAAAAAAACGCATGACCGCATGTTTAAAAAAAAGATTTCTTGGTTCAAAAAAACCGGTCATATCAATGAGTTTGAATCCATGATATTCATAATCTAAAAGTGGAATATATTGAGGGTCTTTTTTATAAAGCTTCCAGTGGAAATCTACAAATTTCTTCAGCAGCTTGCGTTCTTCTTTGGATTCATTTCCGAATGCAATTAATTCGATACTATTGTGCTGGCTTTTCTCGATCATTTCCTGCCTTCCTTAAATAGTACTGTATTCGTCCAGATTTGTTTGCTATTTGATATAAATTGCATTATATCTCTCCTAACTTTTTTGAAACAAAAAAATTAATTATTCCCATTAAAATAGCTGCGATGAACATTTTCCCCAGGAAGACCGGATCACGAACAAAGAAGAAATTAATAAATGGTGGTAATAATACAATCATGTACTGAGCAAAGCGGATCTGCTTGAAGAAAATCACGATAATCAGAGCTAATGCCGCAATAATTATCATAGGCCACAGCATAAAAAATGTAACAAACCCGATATAAGTGAAGAGCCCTCTACCGCCTTTGAAACGATGTGTTAACGGCAGACAATGTCCGATCACCGCAGCAAATCCCAAGATCAGAAGATGGTTCTCGGTTCCTATATTTTCTCCGATCAACTCTATTATTACCGGGTAATTTAGAAGATATTTTAATAAAATCAGGTAAAAGAACATTTTGCCAAAATCAACGATCCCGACAAAAATCCCCAGGCTTTTATCTATATTACGAAATATATTCTGCGTGTCCGGATGCCCTGTTCCTACTTTATAAATATTCATACTCTTATAAGATTTCGTTATTAACTTTGCTGTGGAAAAACAGCCCAGAAAATAGGAAATTATCAGTAAAGTTATAAATGCAATTATAGATATCATAAATTCTCCAGTTTAATAATTTCTTGCTCCGAAAATAGCACTTCCTATTCGGATAATATTGGCTCCTTCTTCGATGGCAATTTCAAAATCATCGGTCATGCCCATGGAAAGGAATTTCATCTTCACACCGGAAATATTTTCCCGTTTGATCTCCTCGAATAATCTGCGTAGAGTTTGAAAACATTTTCGGATAATTGTTTCATCGGACGTGAACATACCGATGGTCATCAACCCCATAATTTGTAAATTTTTCAACTGTGCGATTTTTCGAACAAATGACATGGTTTCCTGTGGGTCGATACCGAATTTGCTGGTCTCTGCGGAAGTATTAACCTGGATCAGAATATCCTGTTTTTTTTGCAGCTCATCAAGATATTCGTTCAGTTTCCGGGCAGTGCTCAGCTTGTCGATGGAATGGATCATAGCGGGTTCCAGTTTCATTAATTTCTTGATTTTGTTGGATTGCAAATGCCCTATAAAATGAAATTCCCGGATATTATCTTTAAGGAAGGGAATTTTCTCCACAGCTTCCTGGATCCTGTTTTCTCCAATATATTCAATACCGTGTTTTATAGCTTCTTCGATAATCAGGATAGGATGGGTTTTGGTAACAGCAAGTAATTTTATTTCAGATGGATCTCGCTCAACCTTCCTGGCTGCATTTTCAATTCGCTCACATAATTTTTCGATATTTTCTGCTATCGACATTCCTATCCTTCATTCCTATTTTATTAACGCACAGAAATTAAGGAAATTTAGCATATCTATATGTCAAGCAATTAGTAAGAAAGTAAAAAACCGCCCCTTGCGGAGCGGTTTTGAATTCTATGTTCATTCTCGGAATTATTTCATCAAGATCATTTTCTTCACAGAAGAATAACTTTTAGAATCCATCTTATAGAAATAGATGCCGCTGGCAACAGAACGGTTGCTATTATCTTT
>CBFDCX010000018.1:0-14324 GCA_965603415.1 uncultured bacterium | reverse complement strand
TTTAAAACTTTTACTATGGTCGGACTTTGTCCTAATTCATTAATAATGATACGGTTTGTTCGCAACTGGTTTTTCAGTTTTTCCACTTCCATACTCAAAGAATGGGTTTTCAGAGCTTTCTTAATAGTTAGAATAAGATCGTCATTATCGAAAGGTTTTGTAATGTAATCATAAGCCCCTAATTTCATAGCTCTTACAGCATCTTTCACATCACCGAAAGCTGTGATCATGATCACTAAAATTTCTTTATTTATCTTACGTAACTCTTCGAAAACTTCCATACCATGCATACCGGGCAATTTCATATCGAGCAGTACAAGATCGGGTTCTTTCTTTTTACTTTCCTGAATAGCACGTGCACCATTACCAACAGATATTATTTTATATCCTTCTTCCCTTAGAATATTAGAAAGCAGGAATTGCATATCCTTATTGTCTTCAACTATCATGATAGATTCCATAATCATTCCTTTTCATTTATTTAAACAGGTAAATACAATGAAATGTCTGTTCCTTTACCTTCTGTGCTTTCAATATCAATTTTACCATTGTGGGCATTAATAATCTGATATGCAAGGGAAAGTCCCAGACCTGTTCCATCATCTTTTGTTGTAAAGAACGGATCGAAGACCTTCTTCAGATTCTCTTGTTTGATACCAATGCCTGCATCAGAAAAAACTACTAAAATTCCCTTCTCTTTGTTATAGGTTTTTATTGTGAGTGTACCGCCACCAGGCATTGCTTCTTTTGCATTTAAAATAAGATTAAGAAATGATTGTTCCAACCATTTTTCATCAAACATTATTTCTGGTAGCTCTGAAGTAAAATCCTTTTTCAATTGTACACCATCTTTTTCACAACGTTTTTTTACTAACCCGACGGTATTGTTGAGCACTTTGATAATAGAATTCTTTTCCAGTTTGATCTCCCGTGGAGTAGCAAAATCCAATAATCCCTTGATAATATTATTCGCATTTTCTGAATTTCGCTGAATGATCTCGAGAAACTGCTTGATCTGTTGCGGGGGATCGTATTTGCTCAGGCAGAATTGTATCGAGGAACTGATGTTACCCAGCGGATTCCTGATCTCATGAGCGATACCGGCAGCTAACTGTCCCACTCCTGCTAATCTTTCAGTTCTCAGCAAGTGTCTTTCCATTTTTCTGTGCTCGGTAATATCCCTGAGTGATGCAACTATTCTGGAAGATTTATCATCTTTTAATAACCTGGAGGTTATTGAGCCAATAACATCTTTACCACTTTTATCTTTTAAATTTATTTCGAAATCACATACTTTATTTTTCTTAAGCAGTATACCATAAAACTCCTGCCATTTTTTTTTATCCCTAAACAGCTCATAAATAGATTTCCCGATCAGATATTCTCTTTCATGTTCTGTAATAGATTTTATGGAAGGGCTTATTTCAAGAATATTTCCATTCATATCCACTTCAAAATAAACATCCTGTATATTCTCAAATATGTTTTTATATTTTTTCTTACTATTACGCAGTTCCTGTTCGAGTTCATGTTTATAGAATGCTATCTCCAGTGTTGCTTTTAATTCCCGTTCAATAAATGGTTTTATCAGATAACCGAAAGGTTCAGAAATCTTTGCACTTTGCAATGTCTGATCATTTGCATAAGCAGTTAGAAAAATAATAGGAATATCTAAACTGCTGTGTATTTTCTCTGCAGCTTCCAGACCATCCATATCTTTTTCCAGCATGATATCCATTAAAACAAGATCAGGATGAGATTTGGCAGCCCATTCAATTGCTTCTTCTCCTGAATGAATGACAGCAACTACAGTATATCCACAAGCTTCTACTGCATGCCGAATATCCTGTGCGACTATCATTTCATCTTCAACTATCAGAATCCGTCTCTTCTCCAATGCTACCTTCCTTTTTTTACAACTTAATTCACAAAATTGTAAATATGAGTATTCAAGCGCTCTGTCAAGAATTTTGAATCTCAACGTTCTTTCAACAAAAAAAAGCCCCGCTAAAACGGGGCTTAATATTTAGTTTATCTATTTTAAAAGTATTATTTTCTTAACACTTGTATAATCCTTTTCTTCACCTTCGGCATCAAAGATGGAAAAGTAAATCCCACTGGAAACATTCTCGCCATTTTCATTTTTACCATTCCACGTAACTGTATGAAAGCCGGCTTGTACTTTTCCGTTTACCAAGCTGCGCACTTTCTGCCCTTTGATATTATAGATAAATAATGAAACCCTTGAATCTTCATTTAAGCTGTAACTTACGGTAGTTTCTGGGTTGAACGGATTCGGGTAAATACCAATAAGTTCAGTATTCGAAGGAATAAGAACCTCATTTGAATTAGTCTGAACGTGTTCGATTACAGCATCTTCAGATAAAGCAGACTGATAACCACCACTATAGATCGCTCTGATATTATAGGTATAAGTGCCGTTCGGAACATCAGGATCCAAGTAGGAAGTTTCCGTAATGTCATCTGCTATTACAATCAGATCACGATATACTTTGTAATGGGAAAGTGCTCTATTGGCAGGCACATCCCAGCTTACCAGAATATCTGCTCCTTGAGTTACAGCTTGTGGATTTTGTGGAATCGGAAGCACAATATCTACACTTACCGGACCGGAAGATTCAGATTCTCCACCATCGTACACGGCAGTCATAAAGTATTCATGTTCTCCAGGTTCTACGCCATTATCTGTGTAAGTGAGAGTGCCGGGATCTTCGATGTAAATTATCTCAGCACCATCTTTGTAGATTTTGTATCCGATCAAGTCTCTTGTATTGTCTGTAGCTACTTCTTTTCTTACAGAGTTGTCAGTAAGTCTTTCAGAAGATTTTTGATTGTTCTTTGTATTACCATTACGTTCGTCTAATACACCACCGGGCGCTTCCCAGTTAAGCAGTACATCGTTAAAGGTTACAACCTCTGCTGTTACGTTCTGGGGAGGAAGCATTGGATTCATGGCAAACTCAACTGTAGTTGTTTGACCTTCCAATACTTCCTCATCTTCCATGGTAAGGTCTTCATAACCATTGGCTGTACATGTAAAATCGTAAGTTCCTATCGCTATATCGAATGTATAAGAACCATCGGGGGCACTTACAGCCATACCAGCTATATCGGCTCCTACGATGGGTTGAGCGGTAACGATATCGGTAACTGTTCCAGATACTGTTCCAATAATTGCACTTGTCCCTCCACCAAGAATAACATCATCCACATACCAGTAATTAATATTATACGAATTACCGTCAAAGGTGAAGGCAAGTTGGAAAGTAGATGAACCTACATCATCATTATCTATTATGATATTTTCGGTTGTTGCAGGTAGATTTGCTGCAGGCCAGCTTTGAACGATATTCCACGTAACACCGTCACTGGTTGTTTCTAATCGGATATCATATGTTCCACTGAAATGATCTATGGAGTGCTTGAATTCCAGTTCCAATGAAGAAGAACCCGTTGTGTTAACCGGTAAAGAGATTAATCTTTGAACTGCTGTAGTTGAAGGTGACCAGTAGAATCGGGCTTCCGGTGAAGTTCCACCTGCATAATTGCTATTATTTCCTCCCCAGTTACTACCACCGATAGTTGTCCAGCCTGCAGGCGGGAAAGTTTCAAAATATTCTTCAATAAGATAGCCGCCAATCTGGGTATTAAAAGAACCACTGCCAGTAATACCGTAATCGGCTGTGAAATCAATATTAAACAAAGCCAAATGTGCTTCAGGTGTATTTGTTGCTGAAGTCGCATTAAACGCATATTCTCCAGTACTTCCATAAGTTAAATCTCCATAAGGTTGTGCACCTGTTGTATTGAGTGTTACATACGGATCGCTTGTAGTAAGTTCTCCAAAAACATTAAATGCATCAGATGAGCCATTATTTGCAAGTGTTACAAAGATATCCACTGTCTCACCCGGATCCCACAGATAATCACCATTTCCGCTGGTTGTGTCATCAACTAAAAATTCAGAAAATTCTAATACTGGAGCTTGAGCCTGGATGGAGAAACTGCTTTCCCAGATATCCGTTCCGTCTGTAGCAGAAACATCGAATAAAACATAATGACCATCCGGAATCTGACTATCAACATCAAAAGCAAAACCATCATCAACAGAAACTATTTCTCCAGCTTGAATATCTCCATACACTTCTATATTATCAGTGATTGTAACATACGAATCAAGAGAAGAAAGTGTAACAGTTACATTATTTGCAACTAAGATACCGACATTTTCCACACTCAAAGTAAGAAGAATAAATTCATTATAATCCACTAATCCATTGTTATTTCCTGCAGCATCATTTATAGAATAATCATTATATACCACATAAGGCCCGGATTGAGGAATAATGGGTATATCCTGCTGATATGGCAGGAAGTTGTGAGAAGTAACCGTTACATGAGCCGTTCCAGGATTCTGTACAGGTCCATCGAATTGAATCTGAGCAAATCCGCTTCCATCCGTAAAAGCAATCCCATAAACTGAACCATCATCATTGCTCACACATACCCGTGCATTTTCAATAGGACTTCCATTTCCCATCACAGAAACATCGAAAGTGGAAACTCCCAGGAACAATTGTGTATCGTGAGCAACCAATAGATCTTCTATCTGAAGTGTCCATGGCTCTATCGAGCTATCACCCAACCAGAGGTAAGTGAGCACATTTTGAATCCCGATATTTCCATGTAAATTAATCACAAAAACATTAGCATAGTTAGTGATATATCCAATGTTATTGATGCCTTCATTAAAAATAGCTTTATACATTTCTTTGTCATAATCATGATTTGGGATAGTGTAGGAAGGAACAATCGCTCCATTGATTGCTATTGCTGCTTCATCTGCTTTCATGAAAGATTCTGCCAGACAATTTCCATTATAGCCGACAATGTCCATATTGTCACAACATACATCGAATAATACAAAGTTTCTGTTATCATTCGTAAGTTGATTCACTTCTGATGCATCAAAGTTACCGGAAGGTCCCCAACCTGTAAAAGCAGTTTGGCTACCGTGACCTCTGTAATTGAAAATACCTCCTGATGTCGTGTTCACCCAATCAATTATATCTTGATTTGTAGCACCGGCTCCACCATAACATAATTCAAAAATAGGAGTTTGAATTGAATATGGAAAATCATTGATCTGCTGTTTACAAAGAGTATATTTTCCTGGATATTCTTGCTCATGAGCAACCAGAATGCTGTTCTCTCCCCAGTTTGTTGTTTGATCAGGAATTTGATAGAAATCCATTAATTTTTCAATCTGATGATCGAGTTCGTTCATGTCATCATATACTATTCTGCCGATAGCCAGATCTGCATAATAATCTGTGTTTCCTCCCATACAGGAATACCAAGAATCAGACCAGGAGCTTCCACCTCCACCAGACCAAAAATACATTGGTACGTTATCCGGGCCGCCAGATCCGTTTGGATAAGCATCTCCCACCATCAATACATATTCCAGATCATCCGAGTTATAAAGTTGCATAATATAATCTTTGATCTGTATAGCAGTTTCAAATCCAGTTTCCAGAGTTCTAACTTCTACAGGCAATCCTTGCTGGTTTTTTAAATCTACAAAAGGTTGGATGGAAGCAAGAGCATTTGTATTGGTTACGATCAAATACTTGATGTTTACTTCGCGAGTATTATCGATGGAATAGCCCAGAGAACCGAAATTCAGAAGAGCAGAATCGTACATATTAAAAAAACCGGAAGTTAGTGACTTATCTTTACTAAGAATATTCTCATCATCTCTACCGTAGAATTCTACTTCGACACGGGCAGAAGTGATCACTTCCAGAGCTTGGTTGGCAGGATTGTACTTGAAAGGAATAAAATGGAGTCCTGCGATCTTGACATCCCGCCAGATACCGGGATTTGCTAGGAATACATTTGCTTCAGGATATACATTCCCGGAATTATAGAAATCACTATCAATATCAAATTTCTGTGAAATCTCCTTATCCTTCAATGGTGTTTGCAGCGGATAAACATTATAACCGGAAAGGATTGTAGATGTTTCTTCCAGGATGCGTACTTTTACCTTCTGATTATCGGGAATACCAATGATCTCATTGATCATGGGTAATTCCGGTTTTCCCACATCGTGTGTATTCTGGTTGTAATTTAATTCCAGTTTATGATAAATTTCTCCATTTTTCTCGACCTCAGTTACCGTCATACCAGGTACCGAAATTTCGAGCACTAATTTTGAATGATCCGATTCAATTACCATTACTTCTGGAAGTTGAACAGAAGAGCTGGTAAATCCAACCCATTGTTCAGACGCACTTAAAGAAATAAAAAGTAACAACAATAACCCAAATACAAAACCTGTTTTTTTCATGATTCACTCCTTTTTTACATTATTTATTAATTATTTTAAAAGAACTATTTTCTTAACACTTGTATAATCTTTTTCTTTGCTAATTGCATCAAAGATGGAAAAGTAAATTCCACTGGAAACATTCTCGCCATTTTCATTTTTACCATTCCACGTAACTGTATGAAAGCCTGCCTGAATTTGCGCATTTACCAGACTGCGTACCTTTTGACCTTTGATGTTATAAATAGAAATAGAGACTTTCGTATCTTCTTTTAAACTGTAACTTATGGTAGTTTCAGGATTGAACGGGTTAGGATAAATACTTCTCAGTTCTGTTACTGCAGGAACTGGTAAGCCATCGGCATTTACCTGCACGTGTTCTATGACAGCGTCTTCAGATAATGCAGACTGATAATCACCGCTATAGACCGCTCTGATATTATAGGTGTAAGTTCCGTTCGGTACTTCAGGATCCAAGTAGGACGTTTCCATAATATCATCCGCTATCATAACAAGATCACGATACACTTTGTAATGGGAAAATGCTCTGTTAGGAAGCTCATCCCAGGTCACAAGGATATCCTCTCCCTGAGTTACTGCTGTCGGATTCTGAGGTACAGGCAAAATGATGCTTACAGATGCAGTATTGGAAGGCTCGGATTCTCCTTCATCGTAAACTGCGGTTACAAAGAAGTTATAATCTCCACTATCAAATGGTGAAGGAAAGTAAAATACTTCTTGAACCATTTCTGCTAATAACTCACCATTCAGGTATACATTATAACCGATCAGTTCGCGAGTTAATTCATCATCTCTTATTTCCGATGTTTTCTTTTTACTGTTAATTATATTCTCCATAGTGGGTGCATCCCAGGAAAGTTCGATCTCATTATAATTTACAACAAATGCTTCAAGATTCTGTGGTGGTGCCAGAAATCCAACACTGATGGGTGGAAAAACAATATAATCTATCCAGCCACAGTCTGAGCCACCTATAACAGCTTGATCTTTTGTATATTCCCACTTAAATGTATGGTTACCAGCAGATACAGGATATGTTTCCTGGTTCCAGTCACTTGTTCCACTCCAGGAACCAAGTTGGGTATTATCTACATAAAATCTCAAATAATCATAATTAGCTTCAGATGAAACCTTACGATAAAAACTGATCTCTCCATCTGCAACTACATCAACAGTTAACATCAGCGATGTTGCCTGATTGTGGGAAATCGTACCGGACTTTGCACAATAAATGCCTTCGTAAGCTCCGGTAGTTGTAATCCAATTAGCATTTCCACCGAACAGCCAGTCAAAGCTCTCGAAATTATTATTTTCAAAATCTTCAACCATTATGCCAACAATACAAGATATATTGAAGTTCGTGTTATATGTGCCGGCATTGGCTGTAATATCCAGGTTAAATGCCAGAAGTTGTCCGATGGGAGTAACTGTATCCACAGTAAATGTGAAAATTCCATATCCTGTTTGCCCTGAATTCAAATTACCAAAATAAACATCCCCATTATTCATTGTTACATAAGGAGATGTAGTAGATAATAGTCCATTAACTTCTTCAGCTAATTGAGTGCCGTTATTGCGAATTGAAACCAGCATATCAATTGTTTCCCCGGGATCGATAAAGCCGTTATTATTACCGATCATTTCATCTATTTCATATCCCAAAAAAGCAATATAAACTCCTTGGACTTGTTCCAATGCACCAACTGCATCCAGATCAAATCCGGCATCCGGGACTGTTTGATTGCCGTCTCCATCATCAACTATCTTCACAAATTGTGCATCTATCAAACCACCATTAGCCAGATCAAATTCTGTAGTGCCATTTCCAATTCCCAGCGAATGCCATGGTCCGTCTATTGTTTCACTTGCAAAACATGTATAGCCTTCTGCTGAAGTGTCACCTTCATAAATTATTATATCATTTCCAGGTCCATCAGGAATTGGATATTGCATATCTACTACTACCCAGCCGTTCCTGCCGATAGAATAATTCCTGTCATCAGGAGCTCCAATAACTCCGGGTGTGTCGCCTTCATCAGCCGTATTATTATCCGGGATTCGACTGCTGCAAATTCGATAAGCATACTGTCCGTCCTGCGGAGTAAGTTGGAAGTCTGTAGCTGTTGAACTATTGGTAGTAACCGTTACATCTGTGATCGTTTGAGTTTCATAGCCATTTGCCACGATGGTAATATCGTAAGTTCCGGGTAGAACATATTTATGGTAGTCACCCACAGCGGGGTCTGTATAGGTTGGAAAATAATCGTTAATAAAAACTGCTGCGGTAACCGGATCGCCTGTGTTAACATCGGTTACTATTCCTTCCAGTCCGTAACCGGAATATTCTATCATAGCAAGCATAGCAGGCACATTACGCTGATAATAAAGCTGAATCTGTGAAGTTGCCGGATGTTTCAAGTATGAAATTTCCATCGACCAGCTTATAGCACCGGCAGCACCATAATTTGTATCTTTTGTGCTTCCATTGATGGGATACATTCCCGTGCAGCCCTGTCCAAACTCCAAATTAGGATAAGTTGAGGTTGAAGAATAAACACCTGCCAGTTGAAGTATGTGACCAAAATCGGGACATTGATCGGCACGATAGCTCCACGGGCAGGAAATATATTCTGTTCCACTGTGATAGGTAGTATGCACAACGAACTGTCTTCCATAAGTTGCATCACGAAGTGCTTTGGATTCTATTTGCGAGAACGCACCGCTGCTGTTTCCCCAGCCGTCCCACATATAACCGCCATCACGATTAAGGTCTACACCATTGGCATTATAACGGCTATCCGCAACACGACCATCTGGATTAACCATATAATATATCCAGATCTCGCGGTTATCCACCAAGTAGGTAATATCGGGGTTATTATTATATTCCAGACAAAGATCACGGGCAAAACGAATGCAGTTTTCCGCACATCCTACTTCATCACCATGAATACCACCGTCGAACATTACTTCCGCTTCATTCTCATCCAGAGAAACATTGTCACTTATCTTGAGAGCACCCAGTTCCCTGCCCTGCACGGAAGTACCAAACATATGCTTTTCACATATATCTGGAAATGTAGTTGCCAGGCTGTCTGCCAGAGCAACTATTTGTGCATAGGTATGATAAGCTTCCCTGGTGGGGTCCATCGACTGCCAGAAATTCCTGGAAAATTCATTCAGGTCTTCACGTTCGATCTTATATCGAAGCCCGATAGATTTGATCTTTTCTAATTCGGATGGAATAACAAATAATAATGCTTCTCCATTGGGATAGACATCCCCGTTCAAATGCAGTTCAGCTAATTTTGCAAGTTCAGATTGATCGTTATAAAAAACCCTCACTTCCATTTCAGCATTTCGCCAGCCATAGGAAATGCTGGTAGTAAGTATTACGAACATTAATAAAAATACTATTTTCTTCATCATAACTCCTAAATATTATTAATAATATTTTTTGTTTCATTATTAATGCAATATCTATTCCAGAAAGTCGTTGTTATAAAACAAAAAGGCGGGAGATTTTCCCGCCTTAAAACGATTTATTAGTAATTTAGAATTTACTATTCTTCACAATCTACACATTCTTCATAACTCAAATGAGTCTTGAATCGTGTAATCCCGATCTTCCCGAATAAAGAATCGATCAGCGAATAGATAACCGGTATCAGGAACAGGGTCAAAACTGTGGCAAAAGCCAGTCCGAAGGCTATACTCACCGCCATTGGTTTCCAATCTGAAACAGCTTCCGCAGTGGAAAGCATCATGGGCATCAACCCGAAAATAGTAGTAACCGATGTGAGAATGATGGGTCTAAGGCGAAGAGCACCGGCATTGATAAGAGAATTCCAGCGGTCAACTCCTCGTTCACGTTCCCTGTTAACAAAATCCACCAGAACCAGTGAATCGTTCACAACCACACCGGCAAGCGCCACAACAGCCACCAGAGAATTGAGAGAAGCCGGTAAACCGGTAACCAACAGTCCCACAATAACACCGATCAAAGAGAAGGGGATGGTCATCATCACTATGAAGGGCTGAACATACGATTTGAACTGAGCAGCCAGGATGGTAAATATCAATAGAAGTGCTACCCCAAATGCTAGGAAGAGCGAGTTATAAGATTTTTTCTGTTCCTCTGCAACACCGCCAAATTCAAGTTGATAGCCGGGAAAACGCTGCTGAAAATTGGAAAGAGTACCTTCTTCTCCTGTAATTTTGTTTCCCATAAGTATCTGCACAACTTCATCTGTGCTTCTCTTTTTCGTTTTATTACCTGCCTGGTAGAATGAAATATTCCCCGTAACAGATATTATCCGCTTTTTATTGCGATGGTTTATCTGAGACAATCCTGATATGATCTCAAATTCTGCCAGATCTTTCAGAGCTATCAGGTCACCTTTCATAGTGCGTATCTTCAAATTTTCCAGGTTATTCAGATCATCGATCTGATCTTCCTGCAAACGAAGCACGATATCAAATTCATCTGTTCCTTTTCCTCTGTACTGGGAAATTGTGGAACCATACGATGCAGTACGCACTAATCCTGCTATCTGTGATACCGTAAGACCGTAAACGGCAAGCTTTTCGTGTTTCGGAACGATCTGTACTTCTTTCTTTCCGGGAATAAAACTATCTTCGATATCTACTACACCGGGGATCTTTGACAATTCATCTTTAATGATATTACCAATATATTCCAGGCGTTCCAGGTTGTCTCCTTTTACTCTGATCTCAACATCATCGCCCGTGGGAGGACCCTGGCTTGGTTTTGCAAATTGATATGTGTACAATCCGGGAAGTCCTTTCAGGTAAGAGCGAATAGAATTTTTTATCTGATCATGCGAGAACGTCATATCATTGATATCTCTCAAGTCTATTCTTAACTGAGCATTATGTGTCTTTGTATCCCAGCGGTGATTTCTGGCCATCATTCCCACTGTGGTCACAATTGCTTCAATATCTTCTCTTTCTTTCATAGTGCTGATGTATTCTTCTATATTGGTAACCACTTCATTAGTTACATCCAGGTTTGTTCCGATGGGTGTTTGCAAACGGAGTATTATGGTTTTGGGTGTTTGTGCAGGAAAAAATTCAAAGGGCACAAGTCTGAATACTATGGTCATTATAGAAAGGATCAAAGCTGTAACTACGGCAAGAACTGAAATAAGACGATGACGAAGAACAAATTTGATGGCACGCTTGTATTTTTTAACCAGAGCATCATGAATTTTATGTGGTTTCTTATTTTCCAGAGTAACCGGTTTTGAAAAATCTGCAATATGAGACGGCAGAATGACAAGACTTTCAAATAATGAAGCCAACAGAGCCAATGAAACAACTATCGGGAATACCCGCATGAATTTTCCCATCATACCCTGCATCATCAACATGGGAACAAAAGCTGCTGCAGTGGTACTAACCGCCGCAATAACAGGCCACATTATTTCCTGTGTCCCTTTGACGGCTGCTTCTTTAGTAGACATCCCCATCTCTACATATCGGTGTACGTTTTCCAGCACAATGATAGCATCATCAACTATCATTCCCAGAACCAGAACAAGTCCGAATAACGTGAGAGTATTCATTGTTACATCAAAATACTGCATCAGAATAAAAGTAAGCAGGAAACTGAATGGGATACCAAAAGCAGCGAATAAAGCATTTCTCCAACCTAAAAATACAAACAGTGAAATGAAAACCAGGATAACTCCGAAAAAGGCACTAGTTCCGAGAGTATTAACGCTGTTTTTCACATCGATGGAACCATCATTCCTAATAGTGGCTTCCAATCCGGGGATATCTTTTTTGAAATTCTCTACATATTTACCAACATCTTTCATTACTTTGATAATATTGCCATCAGCTTTTTTATAAACGAACAAAGTCACACTCGGATTTCCATCCAGTTTGGAAATAATAGAGCGTTCTTCCAGAGTATCTTTTACCGTAGCCACATCTTGAATTCTAATGGCACGTCCGTTCGCATCCATCCTGATGACCAGATCGTTTATTTCCTGTGTATCTTCAAATTCACCTACAGTTCGAACAATAAATTCTGCTCTGCCGAATTTTACAGTTCCTCCGGGAACGTTCATATTCCGCATGTTGATAACATTTTGCAGATCATTTAAAGACAGCCCGTATTCATTCAGTTTTTTAGCATCACCTTCTATCCAAATTTCTCTTTCGCGCGTTCCATGAATATCCACTTTGGAAACATATTCAATATCAAGAAAGCCATCTCTCAGATCTTCCGATATTTCTCTGATGGCATTTCCGGAAAAATCTCCACCGATAACAACTGCACACATTTCATTTACTTCACGCATATTCAATCGGATCATCAGAGGATCTTCCGCATCTTCGGGCAGATCTCTTACTTTATCCATTTCAGATCTGAGATCGTTCTCTGCCTTATCGATATCTGCATTTGGTTCGAATACTACGAATATTGTTGCTCTGCCTTCTGTTGCAGTAGATTCGATATAATCAATGTTATCTAAATCTGTTATTTCGTCTTCGATCTTCTGAACAATCAACTGTTCCATTTCTGCCGAAGAAACCCCCGGATACATAACTATTATGATGAAAGAACCAAAATCTACTGCCGGCATCTCTTCTTTGGGAATTTCGATCATAGTATAAATTCCCACGATGAAGACGACTATCATCAACATATTTATCAAAACAGAATTATTAACTGAAAATTTCGCTATGGACATCTTTTACTCCTTGTTATTTTACCACAGAGCTCACGGAGAGCACAGAGCAAGACGTGACTCGTTTGAACCACTCAAAAGTGGTCAGATGAGTCGAGAATTGCTTTTTTGGAGAAGACTGGTGATTTATTATCTTATTCATTTTATGCATTTTTGTAGCTATAACCCTTTTCTTATTTCTACAGAAGATCCTTCTTCCAAGTTTTCCATACCTTCTATCACAAGTAATTCATCATTTTCTATTCCACTGGTAATTATTACATTCTCACCCACTTTTTTCCCAATAGTAATCTTACGTTGCTTTGCAATGTTGTCTTCGACTATAAATACATATTTTTGATCGTATTCCTGAACTATATTGTTCAAAGAAGTAAAAATAACATTCTCGTGAATATTACTCCGGATGCGGCCTTCTATCACCATTCCAGCATAAAGTTTACCATCAGGATTATCCATAATGATCTCCACCGGATAATTAGTTGCTCCGTTAACCGGTTTAATACCCACTCCTGTAATTGTTCCCGGAAAAGTTTCAGGATATGAATCATGATATATTTCCACTTGCTGTCCCTTCTTAACGTACTTAATGCCGCTTTCTCCGATCCCTGTTTTGATAACCAGTTTGCGGGAATCTACAATTGTGCAAACCTGCATTCCAGTTGAGATAGTTTGACCAACCTCAAGATTCATATCGGCAATGTAACCCGAAACCGGAGCTGTGAATTGAGAGTTATTCAGATTTTGCTGTGCATTTTCCAGGTTAGCTTTTGCACCATCCAAACCTGCTTTGGCAGATTTATAGGAACTGGCTGCCTGTATATATTCAGCTTCAGAAATACTTTGCTCCTTATAAAGCCTTTCAGAAGCCTTCATTTGCATTTCTGCAACTTCAAAAGCTGCTTCTGCAGCAAGTACGGTAGCCTTTGCCTGGTCAAGCTGGTTCTGCTGACCGGCATTATCTATTCTGCCTATCGACTCACCTTTTTTAACCCAGTCTCCCAGCTTTTTGTAAATTTTCACCACTTCACCATGGGTCTGGCTGATTAATGTGATATCTGTTATTCCTTCCAGTTTTCCTGTAAAATTGATATGTTCTTCCAGGTTTTGGGGTGCTACTTTTTCTACCATCACAGTAAATGCTTTATCTTGCTGCTGCTTCGATTTTTGGGTAGAATTTTCATCAGCGGATTCGCTTTTGCTGCATGCCGATAGGATCAACATGATCG
>CBFDCX010000017.1:0-14474 GCA_965603415.1 uncultured bacterium | reverse complement strand
ACAGCATTTTTAACCTGCTCGAGTGTAACTTTTCTTGGGAATTGAGCATTCGGATTCATAGAACCGTTAAAATGATTCTTCACTGCAACCTGAGCCAGTTGATCTCTTGTTGTTCCATATTTATTCATGTGAGCTCTGGCTATCATTGCATAAAGTCCGGGGAAAGTAACTCCATGATAACATTCATATTCCTGATCTGCAGCTGTTGAAAGAGCAAAAGTTACATCTGCACCATCATTCATCTTTTCTACTCCACCAGCAAGCACGATATCCGAATTTCCGGAAGCAATATCGAGGAATCCCATTCTGACTGCCATTCCTCCGGAACAACATGCAGATTCAACTCGAACTGAAGGAATTGGTGCCATTCCCAGATAATCTGCCATCAAAGCACCGACGTGTTCCTGTCCTACAAAAAGCCCGGAGGTCATTGTGCCAACATACATCGAATCAAGATGGTCAACTCCTGCGTCTTTTATTGCTTTTAATCCGGCTTCAACAAATAAATCCCGGAAGGAAGATTCCCAGATCTCACCGAATTTTGTCATTCCGCAACCAATTACATAAACATCTCTCATTTTCAATCCTCCTACTCGTTCATAATGATTTTTTCACGGAATTTAGCATATTGCCCGTAATCTAAATAAATCGGGTTATCTGCGAGCATTTCTCGGACCTTTTCTGCTTTATCCTGAACATCAGTAATTTTATCGGTTGCTTTGAAAATGAAAGCATCGCTTCCTGCTCCTGAACCAAAGGAAACCATAAAGATCAGATCACCTGGTTTTGCAACATCCAGGGTTGCGGAAAGACCTGTGGGAGAAGAACCTGAATATGTGTTTCCCATTAAATTAACAATCCAACCGGGTTTCATCTGTTCATCTGTGAAACCGAGTTTTTTCCCAACTGTTAGAGGAAATTTTCCGTTTGGCATGTGGAAGACAGCGTATTTGAAATCAGATGGTTTATATCCGCTCTTTTTCAAAATTGCCTTTGCAGCACCCTGAACATGTTTGAAATATGCAGGTTCACCTGTAAACCTTCCTCCATGATGAGGATAAAATGCTCCCTCTCTTCTCCAGAAATCAGGTGTGTCAGTTGTGTAAGAATGAGTGAATAACAGCTCTGCAAGAATATTTTCCTTTCCAAAAATAAATGCTGAACCTCCCGCAGAAGCAGAAAATTCGAGTGCATCGGCAGGAGCACCTTGAGATGTATCTGCTCCGATTGCCATCGCATATTTCATTTCTCCTGCTTTAACTAAAGCTTGAGCAACGAACATCCCTTCCGAACCGGCTTTACACGCAAATTCAAAATCTGCTGTATGAAAATCCGGAACAATACCGAGAGCTTCTCCTACAACGGTTCCTGAGGGTTTCACTGCATAAGGATGAGATTCCGAACCTATGTAAAGTGCACCGATTTCCTGTGGGTCGATGTTACAACGTTTCAAAGCATTCTTTGCCGCTGCTACTGAAATTGTGATCGTATCTTCATCCAAACCGGGAACAGATTTTTCCTCCAGCATCAACCCTCGCTTGATAGCTACTGCGTCTTTTCCCCATTGATGGGCGATCTGTTCTGCTTTTATCCGGAATTTTGGAATGTACGAACCATATCCGATAATTCCAACCATTAAACCTCCTTATTATAAATTACTAAAATCTCAAAATACTAAATAGCTAAAATAAATTACTAAAGCCAGTGAATTCTTCCTTCTCTTCGAGGAGGCGCAGGTGATTCTCTATCATAATATCCAAGCGCGATTCCGCATAAGAATTCTTTATTTTCTATATTGAGCATTTTTATTATCTGCTGCGCTTTTTGCTCGACCCTTCCCAGAACGCAGGTTCCCAAACCTTCTTTTTGTGCTAATAGCAGTAGATTTTGAATTGCCAGGAATACACTTCCCATTGAAGTTATCGGTTCTTCTCCAGGGATTATATCCGAAAAAGCTAAAATAACAACAGGTGCATTTCCAATATTTCCAAAGAATTTTTCCGTTAATTCAATTATTTTCGGTTTGAGCTTCCCTTCCAGGGTCGGTTTGACATATTCCCAGAATTCGTTATAGACTTTTACAAAATCTTTTAGTTTTTCACCTTTCAAGACATAAAAATGCCAATTCTGAAAATTCTTTCCAGATGGTGCCCAGATCGCTGTTTGCAGGATTTTATCCAATAATTCATCAGACACTTCTTTACCGTTGAATGAACGAATACTTCGTCTGGTTTTAATAATTTCATAAATATCGTTTGAAAATTCCATGTTTTATTCCTTATATTAAGTTAAACCTTCGTCTCAAACTGATAATTTCTTCCATCGAATCTGATATTTCCTGCTCGATTTATGGGATCGTGTTCCAGGCAAACCAGCCAGTTTTCTTCTATAGCTCGCTGATAGAGCTCTCTACGCTTTTCCATAATTTCCACAGGATAGAGATCGAAACCCATTGTATATGGAATTTTTATGTGTGTAACCGCTGATACAATTCCTCCAAAGTATACTGCAGTTTCTCCTTCTGATTTCATGAAAATTATCTGATGATGCTTGGTATGACCACCTGTAATTTCGAAACTGATCCCGGGAACAACTTCTCTATTGCCTTCTATGAGTTTAACCAGTCCTGCTTCCATAGCTGGCACATAATTTCCTAAGAAATAAGTTCCTTTAGTTCTTTCATTTGGATGAATTGCATCTTCCCATTCATCTTTCTGGAAATAGTGAATTGCGTTTTTAAATGTTGGAATTACATTTCCCGAATCATCGAATTTGGTGCAAGCACCCACGTGATCGAAATGGAGATGAGTAGCTACAACAACATCTATGTCATCACAAGTTAATCCAATCTCAGCTAAAGACTGTTCTAATGAAGGTTCATAATTTATTCCGAAAATCTTTTTTTGTTTTTCAGTGAATTTATTTCCCTGCCCCGGATCGATGAGAATATTGTGCTCTGGAGTTTTTACAAGTAAAGGATTAATGTTCAATTTCACTCGATTCAATTCATCAGGCTGAATTAATTTCTGCCAAATAACTTTGGGAACCACTCCAAAATATCCTCCTCCATCCAGCCAGAAAGAACCATCATGAAGAAAAAAAAGTTCATAATTACCTAATTGATGTTTTTTCACCATTTCATTATCCTTATATTTATTAATGAATTATAGATTTAATATAATCAACGATTTCATTAGTAGGTGCACCCGGTGTGAAGATTCTTTTAACTCCCATTTCTAGTAGTTTTTTTATATCTTCTTCGGGAATAATCCCACCACCCATCACAATTATATGCTCAGCATTTTTTTGTTTTAAGAGTTCAATTATTTTTGGAAAGATCGTCATGTGAGCTCCGGAAAGAATTGAGAGACCAATGATATCTACATCTTCTTGAATTGCTGCTTCTACAATACTTTCCGAAAGCTGATGAAGTCCGGTATAGATGACTTCGAAACCTGCATCTCGAAGTGCTGCAGCAATTACTTTTGCACCCCTGTCATGCCCGTCAAGACCAGGTTTACCGATTAAAATTCTAATTTTTTTTTCCATTATTCCTCCATCTAGAAGATGATGGGTTCTTTATAAACACCAAAAACCTCTTTTAAAGTTCCGCACATTTCTCCAAGTGTAGCATATTCTCGAACACAATCCAATATTCTGGGCATTAAGTTTTCTCCGTTCTCAGCAGCTTCTCGAAGTTTGATCAAAGTTTCTTTTACTTTGGAATTATTTCTTTCTTCTTTTACTTTTTTGAGAGATTTTTTCTGATCGATTTCTACTTCTTCCGGGATTTTCAGAAGATCGATTTCAACATTTTCTTTTTCTTCAAAGATATTAACACCTACGTGATATTTTTCTTTCTTTTCCAATGCTTTCTGATATTCATAGGCACTTCTGGAGATTTCTCTCTGGAAGAATCCTTTCTCGATTGCTGGCACAACACCACCCAAAGTTTCAATCTTATCGAAATATTTAAAGGTTAATTTTTCCAATTTATCTGTTAAAGCTTCCACATAATAAGAACCACCCAAAGGATCGATAGTGTTGGGAACACCAGTTTCATAAGCGATTAATTGTTGAGTTCTTAGAGCGATTTTTACAGCTTTTTCCGTGGGAAGGGCATAAGTTTCGTCCATAGAATTTGTATGAAGTGATTGTGTTCCACCCAGAACTGCAGCCAATCCCTGATATGCGGTTCGTATGATATTATTTTCAGGTTGTTGAGCTGTAAGACTGCATCCGGCGGTTTGAGTATGGAATCTGACTAAAAATGATTTCGGGTTTTGGGCATTATATTTTTCTTTCATTAATTTTGCCCAGATTCTACGAGCAGCTCGATATTTAGCGATTTCTTCAAAGAAATCAAGATGAGAATTGAAAAAGAATGATAAACGAGGGGCGAAAGTATCGACTGATAGTCCAGCTTCGATTCCATAATCAACATAAGTAAAGCCATTTGCAAGAGTGAAGGCAAGTTCTTGAAGTGCGGTAGAACCAGCTTCGCGGATATGATAACCGGAAATTGAAATCGTATTCCATTTGGGAACATTTTCAGAGCAATATAAGAGGATATCAGTAATAATTCTCATTGAAGGTTCGGGAGGATATATCCAGGTTTTTTGAGCTTGATATTCTTTGAGCATATCATTCTGAATAGTTCCTGTTAGAACATCTTTAGGAACACCCTGTTTTTCTCCAACCACAACATACATTGCCAGAAGCATTGCGGCAGGTGGATTGATGGTCATGGAAGTTGAGATTTTTTCCAGAGGAATTCCATCAAAAAGAATTTCCATATCCCGCAAAGTATCGATAGCAACTCCACATTTACCTACCTCTCCCAAAGCCATTGGATCATCCGAATCTTTTCCGTAAAGAGTTGGAAAATCAAAAGCAACTGATAAACCAGTCTGACCGTGTTTTAAGAGATATTTGTAACGATGATTAGTATCTTTTGGAGTTCCGAAACCGGAAAATTGACGCATTGTCCACAATCTTCCGCGATACATTGTTGGTTGAACTCCACGAGTATATGGATATTCTCCCGGATAATTTAGATCTTTTTCATAATCAAAATCTTTATTATCATCGGGAGTGTATAATGGATTTATTTTAATTTTTGAAAGATTAGAAAAATTGATATCTCTTTCTTTTCGCTTAGAATATTTCTCTTTCCAGTTGTCTTTGCTCATCAGACCTCCTTCATCTAAAAAATCTTCTTTGCAATTTCATCTATAATATAATGTGGAGTTATTTTACGTTCGTATGCTTTGTCTATCATTTTTTTAAGTTGTTTTTGATCTATTACATATTCATGCAGATGAGTCTTTATTTTTTCTTCGATCAATTCATTTACTCTTATTACTAATTTATTTTTCCTTTCTATTTCAAGCTTTCCACTTCTTTCTAAATATTCTCTGTGAGATTTAATAGTTGTTACAAGTTCGTCAATTCCAATGTTTTCAATTGCTGTGATCTTTAGAATTGGGTAATGCCAATCAGAATTATGTACTCTCGGTTCAAAGGCAAATTTCATCTCCAGGATTAACCTGTCGGCTCCGGTTCGATCACCTTTATTAACAACCAGTATGTCTGCCACTTCCAGAATACCAGCTTTCATTGCCTGGATCGCATCACCGGATTCGGGAACTAATACAACAACAGTTGTATCGCAAACCTGGGCAATATCCAATTCCACCTGACCCACACCAACCGTTTCAATCAGAATATAATCCATACCGGCTGCATCGAGCACAAGTGCCACGTCTTTTGTTTTGTTTGCTAATCCCCCCAAACTCCCTCTTGTAGCCATACTCCGGATAAAAACATTTTCATTCAAAGCCAGGTCATTCATACGAATTCTATCACCGAGTAAAGCACCACCAGAAAAGGGTGATGTAGGGTCAACTGCAATTATTCCAACTTTTTTATTATTTTCTAATAATCTTGGAACTATAACATTTACAAGCGAAGATTTCCCTGCACCTGGAGGTCCTGTAATTCCAATGTGATACGCATTTCCTGTGTGAGGAAAAATATCTTCTAAAAGTTTGGGATCAGTACCATTTTCAATTTTAGTAATTACACGAGCTATTGCTGGTTTTTCCCCTTTGAAAAATCTTTGTAATAATTCCATTAAATATCTACTTCCTTAATAAATTATAAACATTCAAAAAGTATCTCGCAAATATCCATAACTTTGATATCAGCATCCATGGATTTCAAAGTTTCTTCAAACATTTGCAGGCAGTATGGACAAGCCACTGCAATGATGTCCGCGCCCGTATCCATAAGTTGTTTTAAGCGTACATTTACGATGCGCTCATCCTTTTCCCATTCCAACCACAAACCGCCACTTCCTGCTCCACAACACAAACTTAAATTCCGGTTGAAATTTTCTACTTCCAGGAATTCCAGTCCAGAAATGTTTTTCAATATATTCCTTGGCTCTTCATAAATTCCATTCTTGCGACCAAGAGTACAGGGATCGTGATAAACAACTTTTTTATTAAAATTCTTGCTGGGGTTTAATTCTCCTGTATCGATAAGGTGTGAAAAATATTGTGTTATATGCAGAATTTCAAAATCAGCTCCAAAATCGGGATATTCGTTTTTGAAGGTGGTAAAACAATGAGGAGAAGTGGCGAGTACTTTTTTCACTCCTGAATCTTCAAATGTTTTAATATTAGCTCTGGCAACTTCTTTAAAAATATCTTCTGCTCCAATTCTTCTAATTACTTCACCGCAGCAGGTTTCTTTTACTCCTAAAATTCCAAAAGATACTTCACATTTCTGTAATATCCCAACTGTGGCTTGAGCTACTTTTTGGTTTCTGGTTTCGTATGCCTGCAGGCAGCCAGGAAAATATAAATATTCCATCCCTTTTTGATAATCAGGAACATTTAATCCTTTTGCCCAATCAGCTCTATTTTCTCTATGTTCTCCAAAGGGATTTCCTACGTTATGTGTTTTTTGGACTGTAGATTTTAAAGTTTCAGGATAAGAATCATAATCAACCAGGAGACGACGAGCAGCACGAAGTATATTTGGTGTGCTGATACCGTGAGGACATTGTTCAAGACAGGCTTCGCAACCAACGCAACGATAGATCAACTCAATTTCTCTATCTAATTCTTTCTTATCTTCGCTACTTGCAACTGCTCCCAGAGCTGTTTCAAGCGAGAACTTGTATACAGGATAGTCATATATTTCAACCTGAAACCAGGGGCAAACGCTGGTACACTTCCCACATTGATAACATTTATAGATATCTTCAGCTCCCATTTCGATAAGGATATCTCTTATCTCAGGGTTGATTTCGGTTGTAAGATTTTTTTTATCTTTCAAATTCATCCTCTTTCAATCACATTCCCAAAAAGGGCTTTGGGAACGAGAATCGGAGTCGAGAGTTGTGTATCTAACATTCTCGTTCCAATGCTCCTGCGTTGGAACACAAGAGTACACTTATCATATTATCTATCTGATTATCTGTCAGATTTTTTTGCTGTGAAGCTCCTGATGGACAGGCACTGATGCAAGCTCCACAACCTTCACAAAGGATATCATTCACAGAAACTATTTTTTTTCTCTCATCCATTTCTCTGGCATCATAAGGACAGGTTGCAATACAAATACCACACCCTGAACATAGATCTTCATTCACAATCGCTATAATCGGTGAATGTGAAATTTCGTCACTGGAAAAAAGATTCAAAACTTTTGCTGCAGCACCCGATGCCTGCGAAACCGTATCCGGAATGTCTTTGGGACCTTGTGCTGTGCCTGCCAGATAAAATCCAGGAACAAGAGATTCTACAGGGCGTAATTTCGGGTGTGCTTCAGTGAAGAAGCCAAAATCGTTTGTATGTATTCTTAACGATTTTGCCAGATCCAATGCACCGGTTGAGGGAATCATTGACATTGATAGAACTATCATATCACATTTTACACGAAGCTGCTTTCCCGTAAGAGTATTGATACACCAGACAACCAGATCATCTCCCTGCTTGATTATTCTGGCAGGCTTTCCCCTGATATATAAAATATTTCCTTCTTCTTTTGCCCTGGTTAGAAATTCTTCATAATCTTTTCCGCTGGTTCTGATATCTATGGAGAAAATAATTGCTTCACCATCCGTGACATGTTCTTTATAAAGCAGAGCATGTTTAACCATATACATACAGCAAATTTTAGAACAATAGGGAAGATGATGTTCAGGATCGCGAGAACCAACGCAGGAAATAAAAGCTATTCTTTTTGGGATTTTATTATCAGAAGGTCGTAGAATTTCACCCTGAGTAGGTCCGGAAGCAGAAAGCAATCGTTCAAATTGCAATCCATTTATCACATCAGGATATTTTCCTGCTCCATATTCGATCATGTTTTCTATAGGATAAAGTTCGTATCCAGTTGCTACAACAATTGCTCCAACTTCTTTCTCAATAATTTCATCTTCCTGATCAAATCTAATAGCATCAGGTTCACAGACTTGTTCACATATTTTGCAAGCATTGTTCTGGAAATACATACAATTTTTTTTATCAATTACAGGAATATTAGGTACTGCTTGAGGGAATGGTGTATAAATCACAGGTCTTTTAGCCAGTCCTTGTTCAAATTCTGCAATTACTGGTGTGATTTTCTTGTCAGTGATATTTTCCAATTCAATAGCATTAGTTGGACAAACATATGCACAAGCACCACAAGTTGAACAAACTTCAGAAAATTTCTTAAATGGTGTTGCAATTTCCCTTTTAAAACCACGGTTTTTAAAACCTATAGCACCAATTCTCATAACTTCCCGGCAGACTCTAACGCATAGTCCACACATGATACATTTATTATCATTTCCAATTCTTGAAACTTTATATTTTTCTTTTTCAGCTCCGTATTCTTTTGCAAGTTCCAGAATTTCTTGAGCTTCCGGAGCTTCAGCCAGCATTAATTCAAGAAGTAGTTTTCTTGTTTTTCTAACCTTTGTTGAGTTGGTTTTAACTTCTCCTTCCCAAGCAGGGAAGGTGCAAGCAGTTTGTAAACTCGATTTACCTTTCCAAATTACTTCCACGATACAAATACGACAAGCACCGTAAGGAGTGAGAGCTTTATAAAAACATAATGTAGGAATATGAATCCCCAGTTCTTGAGCAACTTCTAACAAAGTTCTTGAAGGATCAGGTTTAACTTCACAACCATCAATGATAAGTTTCTTTGACATATAATCCCTTTAAACTTAATTATTAAAAATTTTTATTAGTTCCTAATGACAGCATTAAATTTACATACTTCATAACAAATACCGCATTTAATACAATTTTCTTGAATAATTCTATGAACTTCTTTCACTTTACCTTCGATAGTATTCTCAGGGCATTTTTTCATACAAAGTGTACAACCTGTACAAAGTTCAGGATTAATTGTATATTTGACCAATTCTTTACAAACGTGTGAGGGACATCTCTTTTCTATTATATGAGCGTCATATTCTTCTCGGAAATATTTTAAAGTGGTTAATACAGGATTTGGAGCTGTTGCACCTAGTTGACAAAGAGAAGTTTCAGCTATGAGAAAGGAAAGTTCCTCCAATTTGTCAATATCACCTATTGAACTTTTACCATTGGAAATTTTTTCCAATATGTCACTCAATTGAACCAATCCTTCTCGACAGGGAGTACATTTACCGCAGGATTCATCCTTTAAAAAATTAGTGAAATATTTTGCTATATCTATCATACAGTTATCTTCGTCCAAAACAATCATTCCACCAGAACCCATCATAGAACCAGCTTCTGAAAGTTTTTCAAAATCAACAGGTAAATCTAACATGTCTTTCGGAATACAACCACCGGAAGGTCCTCCGGTCTGAACAGCTTTAAATTCTTTTCCTTCTTTGATTCCACCACCAATATCATAGATTATTTGTCGAAGAGTTATTCCCATTGGAACTTCGACGAGTCCTGTATTATTTACCTTGCCAACTAACGAGAAAATCTTTGTACCTTTACTTTTCTCAGTACCGATTTTTGCAAACCAATCAGCACCCTTGTTAATAATTAAAGGGATATTTGCCCAGGTTTCTACATTATTAAGATTTGTAGGTTTATCCCAAAGACCTTTCTCAACTGTGTGAACATGTTTAGCTCGAGGTTCTCCAGTTCTTCCCTCAATTGATGCCATTAAAGCGGTTGATTCTCCACAAACGAAAGCTCCTCCGCCACGATTTATTTGTATATCAAAATTTAATCCAGTATTAAGAATATTCTTTCCTAACAATCCAAATTCTCGTGCATCTTCAAGAGCTTTTTTGAAGTTTTCCACAGCAAGAGGGTATTCTTGTCTTACATAAATATAACCTTCATTAGAACCAATAGCATAAGCCCCAATAATCATACCTTCCAAAACAGAATGAGGATTACCTTCTAAAATTGATCTATCCATATAAGCACCAGGATCACCTTCATCAGCGTTACAAATTACATATTTGGGTTTTCCCTTTGCTTTTCTGCAAGATTCCCATTTTTTACCTGTAGGAAAACCTCCTCCTCCTCTTCCTCTAAGTCCTGAAGCTTTAATTGTTTCGATTATTTCTATTGGCTTTAATTCCTTAAGAACTTTTGACAATGCAGTATATCCGTTATTCACAATATAATCGTTAATACTTCGTGGATTAATAAAACCATTTTGACTAAATATTATCCGTTTCTGATTTTTGTAAAAGGGTACTTCTTTTTCTTTTATATGCTTTTTTCCATCTTTCGGATCAATATAAAGTAACTTTTCAACTATTTTGTTATTTATAATGGTTTTTTCTACAATTTCATCAGTGTCATTCGGGGATACTTGCTGATAAAAAATTCCTTCAGGTCTGATAACTACTAAAGGTCCTTTTTCACAAAAACCATGGCATCCGGTAACTAATAATCTTACTTTATTTTGAAGTTTGAATTTTTCAATTGATTGTTTAAAAGCATCAATAACATTCTTACTACCAAGTGCTATACAACCGGTGCCACCACAAATTATTATTGTTTTTTGCTCAGATTTAATTTCTTTTTTTAAACTTTTTCTAAATGATTCAAGTTCCTTAATGTTAAGAAATTTTAGCATTCCTATTTTCCTTTCGTCTGAGAATATTTCATTAATACATCTGGAACATTATTAATTGTCATTTTATGATAATTGTTATCTATCATGACAACAGGACCTAAGGCACAACATCCGAGACAGTTAACAGTTTGAAGTGTAAACTTAAGGTCTTCAGTAGTTTCACCTGCTTTTATTCCAATTCTTCGTTCTATTTCTTCAAGTATTCTTGGAGCTCCTCTAGCGTAACAAGCAGTTCCCGTACATACTTTGATCATATGTTCCCCACGAGGTTGTAAACTAAGAGAAGTATAAAATGTCGCAATATGATAAATCTCCGATAGAGGAGTATTAAATCTTTCTGATACATACTCAAGAGCAAATTCGGGAAGATAATTATACTCTACATTTATATCCTGTAGTGCTTGAATTAATGAACCTTTTTTATTTAGGTAAGGTTGAATTATTTTGTTGATTCTTTTAAAGTCTTTTTCATCAATTCGTTCACTATATTTTGGAAAAGGTATGATTTGAGGAGAGTTTTGAACAGGACATAAATTCCAGCAATCACCACATCCGGTACAAGCTTCTTCATCAACATATCTGGCTTTTTTCCGTATCTTAACTTTGAAATTTCCTATACTTCCGGAAATTTCCTCTAATTCAGAGTAAGTAAACAATTTAATATTATCATGATGTGAAACTTCCACCATTTTTGGAGTTAATATACATTGAGAACAATCTAAGGTTGGAAACGTTTCTGATAACTGAGCCATGTGTCCACCGATTGAAGAATTTTTTTCCACCAGTGTAACTTCATAACCGGAATTGGCAATATCGAGTGAAGCCTGGATTCCTGCTATTCCAGCACCAATGACAAGAGCTTTCGGAGTAACGGGAACTTTTACAGGAGAAAGAGATTCATTGAGTTTTGTTTTTTCAATTATTGATTCAATTATATTTATTGCTTTAGCTGTTGCTTCGTCCATATTAGAATGAACCCAACTGCATTGTTCACGAATATTTGCAATCTCTAAAAGGTAGCGGTTTAAATCTGTACTTTCTGTAATTCGTCGAAATGTATCTTCATGCAAAGAAGGTGAACAACAAGCTACAACAACACCATTGAGGTTTTTTTCTTTGATTTTTTCTTTAATAATATTTTGTCCCGGATCAGAGCACATGTACTTATAATCAGTACAAATAACAACTCCGGGATATTTTCTTATTTCCTCAACAACCTCGCCGATATTGACAGTTGAGCTAATATTTCTACCACAATGACAAACAAAAACTCCAATTTTCTTCAAGTTTTATTTTAACTCCATCACCTTTTCTTTCAGAACAGGTAAAACTTTGAATAGATCATCAGCTATACCATAATCCGCTTCATTAAATATCGGGGCATTTGGGTCTTTATTGATTGCAATTATGGTTTCAGCTCCCTTCATTCCGGAAACATGTTGAAAAGCACCTGAAATACCTATCGCAATATATAATTTGGGTTTGATCGTCTTACCGGATGAACCTACCTGTCTGTCTTTGGGAAGCCAATCAGCATCCACGATCGGTCTGGAACATGCTACAACACCGCCGATTGCATCAGCGAATTCTTCTACCATTGCCATATTTTCCTGTTCTTTAATTCCTCTTCCAATACTAATAACAACATCCGATTTAGTAATATCTACATCACCTGCAGGAGCTTCTATATATTCCACGAATTTGCGATAGTCGGGTTCAGTAACAGAAGTATCGATATTTGCGATCTCAGTTTTCAGATTATTTTCCTCTGCCAGGAAACAACCAGCTCTCACTGTAAATAAGTACGAAGGATTATCTCGAACAGTAACTTTTGCATTTAACTTTCCATCATACACCTGGCGAGTAACTATGATTTTATTATCAACAACATCAATATCAAGGCAGTCAGTGGTAAAAGGCATTTCTAATTGAGTGGCAAGAGAAGGACAAAGATCCATACCGAAAGCTGTGTGACCCATTAATGTGATGAAAGGATTTGCTTTTTTTAGTATATCGAAAAGCGCTAATTGATAGGATTCAGAGTTATAATCTTTAAAAACTTCGCTATTAATAATGAGGATGCGATGTGCCTGTGATTTGATTTTTTCCACGAGATTTTCTGTATTGTGTCCAAGAATTAATGCAGTAAGGTTGGAATTCGTTTTTTCTGCAAGCTTTCTACCGCAACTCAGCAGTTCAAAGCTAATATCCCTGATTTTCCCCTGACGATGTTCTATAAGTACAAATATTTCAGACATTTCTACCTCCATTATATCAAACCTTTTTCTTTAAATATCTTAGCAAGTTTAGATGCAGATTCGGCAGGACTTCCAGTGAGAAATTCTACTTCTTTTGTTTTGGGTGGAATGAATAGCTCTTCGATTTGAGTGTTAAGTAGTAGATTTTCTTTTTCAATTTCTTCCTTACCTATCACTTTGATTTCCTTTTTTGCTGCTCTTCTGATTGCAATCAGAGATGCATACCGGGGTTCATTTATACCAGTTTGAATGGTGCATAAAGCAGGCAGTGAAATATCGAGATGTTCCGTCAAACCACCTTCAAGTTCTCTATGAACATGAGCTCTTTTTTCTGAAGTATCGATATTGATAACAAGAGATGCATGAGGAATATCTAATAGTTCAGCCAATGTAACACCAACCTGGGAATAAGCATCATCTGTAGCTATACATCCGGTGAAAATCAGATCATAATTTAAATCACTAATTGCAGATTTAAGGATCTGTGCTGTTTTGTATCCGTCAAGCTCGTCAAAATCTTCTGCTTTTATCCTGATCGCATTATCTGCACCTTTTGCTAAAGCTATACGCAGAGTATCCTCTGTATCTTGATGACCCAGAGAAATTACAGTTATTGTACCACCAAATTTTTCTTTAATAAGAACTGCTTCCTCCAGTGCATAGGAATCCGATTCATTCATATCAAAGCTCAATCGGTCTTTTTCTATGTCCTTTCCATAGGAATCTATTGTAACATCTGCTTCAGCGGTCTGGGGAACTCTTTTAATACAAACTATTATATCCAAAATTACCTCCCAATTTTAAAAATCCAAAATAACTAAAATTCCTTAAAGCCTAAAACCTTCCGAACGGTTAAAAACCTTCGGAACGGGTTGTTAAAGATTTCTATCTTAAAAGCTCACTTGCAATAACCACTTTTTGAATTTCCGAAGTTCCTTCGTATAATTCCAGGATCTTTGCATCGCGGTACAATCTTTCTACAGTATAATCTTTGGAATATCCATAGCCACCGAAAATTTGGACAGCTTTTCGAGTAACGTCTACTGCAATATTTGCTGCGTAATATTTTGCCATGGCAGCTTCTTTGGAAAATCTTTTTATTCCTGCATCTTT
>CBFDCX010000016.1:0-14518 GCA_965603415.1 uncultured bacterium | reverse complement strand
TCCGTCATGAATTGTGGTACCAGTGTAAATAAATTCACAGCCAAAATTATTATTACAAACACTAAAATTCTTTTCATATATTCCTCTATAAATTAATTTTATTTATCTAATATTTCTTTCTTCGTTTTTTTGTAAACTGCTAAAACAAGCGGATCGGATTCGAATTTCATTTTTATGTCGAGCCATGCTCTATTCTGCCCGGTTCCATTTCTATAAAGACCTTCCACTGCGGCTGCGCGGATATGTACACTTGTATTTGAAACTGCTTCTTCGAAAAGCTTCATCGCATCTTCAATAAAATTTGTGTATTCTGTTTTTGTACTATCCGGTATTGAATACAGCATATTTGAAAGCGTTGTTATTCCCAACTCTTTATACTTAGTTGATATTTCTTGAATATAATCCATGAGAAGTTCAATGGATCTTTCATCCACAGAATCCTGCAGGGCTGTCATAGCAGCAGAGCGAACAGTGAACATTTCATCATCGAGTGCAGTTATCAGCACTGGTAGAAATTTGGGATTATGCAGTTTCTTTAAAGCACCCACCACGCTCAATCTGCAAAGTTCATCTTCATCATCTACAAACTTCGAGATTGCTTTTGCTGCTGTTTTATCTCCGATCTTGCCCAAAGCAGAAATTATATTCCTCTTGAGATCATGGTATTTTTTCTTTTTCAGCATTTGTAGCAATGGTTTTACAGCATTTTCATATTTAGTAACTCCCAATATCCGTATCGAATTTTTCTGAACATCTTTATTCTCATCATAGATCTTCTGCAAAACCAGTGAAGCTAATGAATCAGGATATGTTTCGGCTAGTTTTTCAATCAACCGTATTTGCAGACTGCTGGTGGTGCTAAGTTTATTTTCACAGATGTAAGTTGCCGCTTCCATTCCACGTACCAGGAAAGCTTTTTTGGCTCGTGCTACTTTCTTTCTATTGGAACCCACTTCCCACAAAGATGCTTCTTCATAAAGTTCCTCGATAGATCTTAAGGAATCTTGGGCAGTAAGGATGATCTCTCCAACTTCTTCTTCCATTTCATCGGCAATAATATCTCTATCCAGATCGATCCCTATTCCCCACTCGAATTGCTTCCACAGGCTGCCGTTTGCTGCCATTGTGTTACGCGGATAAATATCTCTTCCTTCCAGGTCCATAAAAATACCGCAGCCGGCAAAACCTCTTCCCCAACGAACCGAGCCAAAGCTGATATCCTCCCAGGTGGAATACATATCATTACCCAGTTTATCGATGAACAGGGCAAATGAATTGGTGAGAGCTACTCCATATCCTCCCGATACAATGTAGTTGTCATTTCCTTTTTCTTCGATGAGCATTCCCACCGAAAGATCATGAGCAGTACCACCTACCACTCCGTTCCTGGAATGATATTGATCGTCACCGTCCTTATCCCACAAAGCTCCCACCGAAAGATGAATTCCCGCACCCTGCGCGTATTGAGCAGCACTATAGGAATCGTTTCCACCGCCATCTACCAGCATTCCCAGAGAATACCAGTAAGAAGCACCTTCACAGAATACTTCACCCTCGTAGAAATCATTTCCATCAATATCGTATAACACACCTATCCCACCTCCGGCGCGTGGTCTCCATCCCATACCGAAGCCATGACTGAAAGACTGGTAATCATTGGGTAGAAGCGGAGCGTGCAGGTATTTTCCCCCCGTGCGGTAGATATCATCTCCGCCTGCATCACGTAATAAACCATATCCAAATACAGAACCGAATCCCTGCGCCCATATCTGTGATAAATATCTATCATCGCCATTGCCGTTATCCAGCAGCATGCCAACGCCCACATTACCGGCACCCTGGCAGAAATATCCTCCCCGGTAATCATCTTCACCCGCCTGGTCATAAAGCAGACCGATCCCAAATAAACCTGCACCATGAGAGTAGTTGGAACTGCGATAGGTATCGTTTCCTGCCAGATCGATAAGAATTCCGATACCCAGAAAACCGGCTCCCTGGTTTACAGCTTTTTCCCGGTTCATATAAAAATCATCACCTTCCAGATCGATAACCACAGAATAAGGATATCCAATTTCACCGATCGCTCCACCAGCCCGGCAACGGTAAATATCATTTCCACCCGGATCGATAATAACAGCAAAATCACCAGAATAAACATTATTACCGGTTCCGCCAATGATCATCGGTCCGAAATCGGTTTGAAGATAATATAGTATTTCACCTGTAACTCCAGGAACAGGATAATTAAATTGCTTCCAGTCATAATAGTCAGATTCCAACTGCTTTTTAATTTGCCATACATCTTCCAGTATGATCTGTCCTGCTGCTGTTAATGCATTCCTGTCTAATTTTTTTATAATGTCCAGCATCCTGTCTTTATCGACCGTTCGGGAAGTATCTACTAAAGTTCCAAATTCCAGCTGCCAGGAACCTATCAATGTTGCATTCAGCGAATCTTCTTCATCTCCCCATAGAACAGGAGCATTCATGATAAGATCGTGCAGTTCAAGGCTGTCTAACCGCGTATAAAACTTCTTCCTGTATGGTTCTGCCCTGTTGAATGAATCTACAAAAAAATACAAAGGATCTTCAGCATTCACAGGAATATTAATTGTATCTATTTCAATCTCTGAATCGATCTGTTGGGAAATAAAACTAAATAATTCATCGGGATCATCAAAGTGTTCATCAGCAGCATTTGTTGTTTCTTCAATATATTCCGGAAGCTCAAGCGGATTCTTCAGAATGTGATCGATAACCTTCAATTTAAAAGTATCATCCTTTACCCATGCTTTTTCAAATCCCAGCTCTGCTTCCGATAGATGCAACATTTCCAGGCAGTTATGCAGAGTTGAAGTGGTTAAGGAATCAAGAATTTGTGCTTCCAGATAAAATGGAGAGAAGAAAAAAAGAAAAATAAAAAAAATAGATCGTAGCCAGTTCTGAATAGCTTTCATAATAACTCCTTCTTTAGATTTCTGCCTTAATCAGCCAGTTGCAAACTATGCTTTTTGTCAAATTAATTAACCAACAAACAACGTTTAATAAAAATATACTTGCTTATTTATAGTAATTTTTATTTCTATGCGCTAATAAATAATATCAGGAAAAAGAATGAAATATTTAAGTTTATTGTTAATTATTTTCTTCACTGTTCATGCAGTTGCAAGAGTTGTAGTTCAGGTAGGTTCTTATAAAATCACCGAAAAGCAGCTTCAGACTGAAATGGTAGATTACGAAGATCAGTATTCTTACATTAAAACTCGCCAACTGGCTTTGAATACACTTATCAGGAACAGCATCCTTAAGATCTACGCTGACGATAAAGGTATAACTGTTGCTGAAATCGAATTGAGAGCATTTTTCAAGGATAAGCTGGGTAATCTTCCCCGCTTCCAGTCTAACGGAATTTTTGATAACAAGAAATATCAGCAGTTCAAAAACACTTCCAGCGGTAAGACGATCATCGCGGAAATGAGAAACGAGATATTGGTGAATAAAACCAGAACGGTAATCAAGAACTCCCTGGAGATATCTGATGAAGAACTACTGGAAAAATATTTCCTGGAAAATACAGAAATAGATATGGGTTATGCCATTATCGATGTGGAAGATGTAGGCATTCCTTCGGATATTTCACTCAATAAAGCAGACTGGTATTACGAGCGAAATAAGCATAAATTCAAAGATCAGAAAAAAATAAAATTAAAGCTCTTTATTGTATTCAATGAAGAATTTGAAAAGAGTGTAGAATTACATGTGAATGTCCGTTTGAAGAGCATTATCGAAGCAGACTCCACGCTTTCTACATTGGATCTTATTGATATCAGAGCAACACTGCAGGAAGAAGAACAACATGAAATGGCTAAACGGAAAATTCTGGGAATAAAGGAAATGTTACTGGGTCGTGAGCAGGTTGAGCATCCCATTCTGGAAACTTCTTATCTGGGTGAATTTGAGAAACTGGGTAAATTGCAGGAAGACATCCTGAGCAGTGCCTTTGAAATGCGAAAAAAGCAGTTCTCCGAACCGATAGATGTTGGATATGGATATTTGATATTTCAGGTAATCGATTTCAAACGGGAAAAAATTGATGAGGAAAAAATTGCGAACCTGGTATGGAAAGCTTTTGTTCTAAACGAAAAAGAAACCGACCAGAATTACCAGGAATATTTTGAAAGCCATTTTGATAAATTCATCATACCGGCAGCAGTAATAACCAGAATAGATATTCCCCAGCCTTTACTTTTTTCTAAGTATAAGATCGAAATGTACCAGCAGAACGTAAAAAAACAGATCTCCGATAATTTAATGGATAACAATGCTTTACGTGAGATCATCAGGGAATATGATCTGAAAAGCTCAAAAGAGGTCATCTATCTGGACATGTTTGAAAATTCAGACCCGGTAGCCGATATTATCTCTTTACGCATCAGGCAGGATCAGGATTATAATTTTATTAAAACCGGTAGTTCTCTGGTTTTCTACAGGGTCGATTCATACTTCCCCGAATACATACCCATTTTTAGAAAGATCAAAGCACAATTACCGGAATTAATAACAATTGCAGAGACAGACTCAACAGCTTTAAGAAAATATTATGAAGATCATAGAAAAGATTTCACCACTCCGGATAGTCTTCAACTGGGAGGTGTTATCTTCCCGATCGAAACAAATCTCAAGAATTTGCCTGTTGGGATTTCCGATGACGAACTTCGCTGGAATTATAAAAACAATATTGAAAAATACAGTCGTAATAGTTCTGTAAAATTCGAATATGTTTATACCGGAAATCAAGAAATGACGGAAGCGATCAAAGAACAGGCGGAAGCCGGAATTGATTTCAGTCTGCTGCAATGGTGTTTTGGTCTGGATTGTTCCCTTCCTCAAAACAAGATAATAGAATACAATGAAATTCCATTAGAAATTCAAAAAGCTCTAAAAGCTTTATCCAATGATTCTATCTCTCAACCCGTCTATTTTGATGAAGGATGGATCGTACTTCATAAGATCCGCAGCTATAGTACAGGGGTCATTCCCTTCAGCGAGATCAAATACGAACTAAAAAAAGAGTATATAGAAAAACTGGCTGATCCCTATGCCTTCCGGAAAGCAAAAGCGGTTTTTGATTCTACTTCCTACTTTTCGCAGCTTACAGATTTTATAGATGAGAGCATGATATTACAAACCAAATACCAGGATGCAAACCTGGAATATAAAAGACTTGGTTTCATTTCGAAGCATCTTCGTGACTTGATGCGAATATGGAAGAACGAAAAATTCAACAGTATAATAAAAACAAAAGAAGGTTATGCAGTAGTGTTCGTGCTAAAAAAAAGGTCTTCCCGGCAGTTGACCTACGAAGAAGCCCTGCCGCAGATTGAAGAGATATTCACAGCCAAGAAACATCTGGAACTGGGGAAAGCATTCGTTTCCAACCTGAAGCAACAGGTATTCCAGGGTGCAAATCCCGATTCATTACTATTTTATCTGGGTGGCTGGAAAAAAGCAGAAAATCTTAACCTGAACAGCAATATCCCCGGTATTGATTTCAGTAAGATCATCCTGAAAGACATCGTAAAACACAAGGAAGGATATTGCAGCCCTGTGTTCCCGGTAGGTCAGAACAAGCTGTTTTTCTATTACCTGTATCATCTGGAACGTCCAAACCAGAATCAATTTTATTCTCAAAAAACCTCTTTTAAGAGAAATATGATAAATAAGAAGTTCGATCAATGGATAGAGCAATATAGGATAAAAAAAGGGATTAAGATAAAATACTAAATCGGAGAATTATTATGAATAAAAGTAATTATCAGAATCTTCTGGATAATCTATATGAAGGCATCTATTATGTGGATCTTAAAAAAACAATTAAATACTGGAGCAGTGGTGCGAAACGAATAACAGGTTATTCCAGCGATGAAGTACTCGGTAAAAGATGCAGTGAAAACATCTTGAAACCACAAAATCTGGATGGCAAAGAAATGTGTAAAACAAATTGCATTCTCACAGATACACTTAAAACAAGAAGTTTTACACAAACCGAAATGTATATAACTCACAAAGATGGTCATAAGGTTTTAATTGCCCTCAGGGTAGCTCCAATGTTCGATCATACAGGTAAGATTGTTGGTATAACCCAGATCTTTACAGACAGCAAAGAAAATATCGATCTTGACGAGAAAGAAGCTGAAAGCGGTAAGACAGCCTATTTTGATCCAATAACGAAACTTCCTAATAAGAGCAGTTTCGAAATGATTCTCAACTCTACTTTCAGCGGATTCCGAAGAAATATCTGGTCTTTCGGGGTTTTCCTGTTTACTGTTGATAACTTCAATAAATTTGAAAATATGTATAGCTTGGAAATTAGAAATGATATCCTGAGAAAAGTGTGTAATGCAGTGGCAGATAATCTGCGGCCTTTTGATACACTTGGGAAATGGTCGGAACTGGAATTTGCTGCCATTGTTATTAATATAGATGAAGAGAAACTAATCCTGATCGGTGAAAGGGTAAAGACATTGATCAATAAGATAACCCTCCCTGTCGGCAAAGGGAGTATTAAAATTACACTTTCCATTGGGGCTTCAGTTACTACACAAAATGATTCTTCCGAGATATTGATGAGCAGGGTGAAATCTTATCTTGAACATAGTATTAAAAAAGGTGGAAATCGTTTTACAATACAAATTAGCACTTGATCCAGAAATCCGTTACAATTATTTTCATCAAAGCTGTTTCCACGCTCAAAAGAATTTAGGTAAAGTATGAAATTTAAAGCTGTAATTTTTGATATGGATGGGGTGATCATCGACAGTGAACCATTCTACCAGGAAGTACAGATCGATCTCTTCCAAAAAATGGGAATAACAATTCTACCGGAAGAATACAATACTTTTATCGGTGCCGGTATGCGGGAAATGTGGAATATGATAAAATCTTCCCGCAATCTTTCAAAATCCATAGAAGAGTTGATAGAGTTAAATAACAAGGTGCTGCTTGAATATTTCAAGGAATCTGCTACATTAGTTCCCACACCACATTTTACTGATTTTCTTGCATCGATCCTGGCATCAGGAATGAAAACTGCAGTTGCTTCTTCAACTGCTAAACCAATTATAGAAGTTATTCTTAAGAAACTGAATGTTTATAAATTGTTTGATATTATCGTCAGCGGTGACGAAGTAGAAAATGGAAAACCGGTTCCCGATATCTTTTTGGAAACAGCTGCAAGATTGAACGTAATACCTTCGGAATGCGTGGTAGTGGAAGATTCTTTTAATGGTGTGAAAGCAGCAAAAAGTGCTGGCATGTACTGCCTTGGTTACCATAATCCAAACTCTGGCAGTCAGGACATTTCGGTTGCTGATAAAATAATTAATAGTTTTTCAAAGATTAAAGTAGAGGATTTGAAATGAAAAAAAATTGGATTATTATCGTTTTCATATTTCTGCCTGTTATCATTTTTGCGGTTACCATCGATACTCTCTTTATCCTGCATACCACCGATATTCACGGTCATCTCTTGCCGTATGATTATTTTAGCGATGAACCGTCCGATTATGGTTTGGCAAGGATCTTTACAAAAGTGCAGGAATATAGAGCAAAGCATAACAATGTGCTCCTGATAGACAGTGGTGATTTGATCCAGGGAACACCGCTTACTTATTATTTTAACATGATAGAACCTGAAGTTCCTAATCCCATGATACTTGCAATGAATACAATGAACTATGATGCATTTACAGTTGGTAATCATGATGTTGAGCAGGGAATTGCAGTTTATACCAGGTTAGAAAAGCAATCTGAATTTCCATGGCTTTCTGCAAATTCCTGTCTGGATGAGGGTTCAACTTTTTATTCTCCGTATAAGATCATAAAGAAAAACGGGATCAAAGTTGGCATTCTGGGACTTACAACACCGGGAATTCCGATGTGGCTCGATGAAAGCCTTTACCCGGGGATAACCTGGAAAGATATGGTGGAAATATCCCGTATTTATGTTGATTCCCTGCTTCCCCAAACAGATATCCTTCTGGGTTCGTTCCATTCCGGTTTCGATGAGAACGAGGGACTGGCAAAATGCAAACTGATGGGTGTTCCAATTGACAATGCTTCAGGATTAGTTGCAGAAAAAGTTCCTGGTTTTGATGTTATTTTTGGTGGGCATTCACATCGCATTGTACCACAAAATAAAACTACAATTTCAAGCGATGAAACGTTTAAGATCAATTCCGGATATCATGGTAAAAATCTTGGTGTGGTAAGAATAACATACCAGATTGACGACCACAAGATTACAATACTTGAAAAGAGCGGCTGGGTAGAATCTGTGAATAATATTGAACCCTCTGCTGAACTTCTTGCTTTAAGCGAACCTTATCATCAAAAAATACTGAAATATATCAGAAAAAATATCGGAACACTAACTGACACACTCAGAGGCAAACAGTCTCGATTTATAGACACGCCTTTCATGGAGCTTATAAATAATGCTCAATTAGATCATACCGGTGCTGACATCTCTTTTGCTGCCTGTTTCAAACCGGAAATTAATATCCCACCCGGAAATATCAAGATCAAAGATATCTATAATATGTATCCTTACGAAAACTATCTTTATGTTGTTAAAATGACGGGAAAGCAGATAGAACAGTACCTGGAATATTCGGCAAGATACTATATCTGGGATGGAAATGAAATTTCAGCTAACCTCACAATGAAGGGCTATAACTGCGATATGGCAGAAGGAATATCCTATACTATAGATGTCACACAAAAGGTTGGTGAACGTATCAAAGATATAACCATAACAGAAACCGGTGAACCTCTTGATATAAACAAGGTATACAAAGTAGCAATGAACAGTTACAGGGCAAGCGGTGGAGGTGGTCATATGGGGGCTGCAAAAGCTACACAGGCAGAAGTTACATATAAATCCAGTAAAGAAATGAGAAATATCCTGACCGATTATATTATGAAGCTCGATGAGATACCACTGAAGATAGATAATAATTGGTATATAGAAAAATAATCTTAATTCCTGTAATGTAGAATTTGACATAATTAAATTCATATTTTATTTGGAATTATCTTTTTTAAGGATCATATAGGGGGAGGAAGCAAATGCCTATTTCAATGAAAGCATCAGAAAAAAAATTTATGAAAAAGATGTTGCAATGGGATCAGAAAAAAGCATCGGTCGAAGTTCTTGTGAACTCAACATTTCTATTTATCGGAGCTTTAGTAGTTCTAACTGATGCATATTTTACTTATAGATATATCAATAATCATACGTCTTTCTGGGTGATCATGCCGGGTTATGTAATTGGCATTTTACTCTTGTCTATTTTTTTTGTGGGAGATAAGCGAATAAAAGAACGGCGTCATTTTGCATCGATCCTTAGAAAGATTCTTTCAAGCAGCAAAAATAAACGGGTGAAGATATAACCGGATTTCAAAATCTGTTCATTATTAGGAATCGATTCGAATTGATCTGAATTGGAGGAATTATGAAAGAAATTAATAAGGTCGATAAACATCATCAATTGCCATGGTATTCTATATCACTATTATTAACTATTCTTGGTGCTGTTTCGATCATACTGCTTTTTGGTGTACATTATTACAATGAACATGGTATTGTTTTCTGGTGTATTATCTTTGCCTGGATAGCGATCCTTCTGGGAGCAGCATTGGAAATCGGCAGACAGGAAAAATTAAGAAGAAAAATGGAATCTGAAAAAGAACAATTGATAATCGAACTATCGCAAGCTTTGTCTAAAAACAAAAAAGAAACCAAATGAGGGTATTGATAATAAATCCGGGTTCCACCTCCACAAAAATAGCTGTTTTCGAAAACGAAAAGGAAATCTATTTAAAAAAAATAAACCATCCTGCCGATAAAATCAGTGAGTATGAAAAAATCGCTGACCAACATCACTTTCGAAAAGAAACTATCTTAGAGGAACTACAGGTTGCCGGTATTGAATTAAAGACCATAGATTGCATCGTGGCTCGGGGAGGATTGGTTAAACCTATTCCCTCGGGTGTTTATAAAGTAAACGAAAGCTTAAAAGCCGATCTGTTAAAATGTATTATGGGGGAACATGCCAGCAACCTGGGTGGTCTTATTGCAGATGAAATCGCCTGTTCTCTACCCGGTGTTAATGCTTACATTGTAGATCCTGTAGTAGTAGATGAGATGGAAGACGTGGCACGCATTTCCGGTCATCCTGAATTCGAAAGAATATCGATTTTCCACGCATTGAACCAAAAAGCAATTGCACGAACTCACGCTAAAAAACTCGGTATAGCTTATGAAAAACTTAATCTTATTGTAGTTCATCTTGGTGGTGGTATTTCCGTGGGAGCACACAAAAAAGGAAAAGTAGTGGATGTGAACCAGGCTCTTAATGGTGAAGGTCCATTTTCTCCGGAACGCAGCGGTACTCTTCCAGCGGATGCATTAGCAGAACTCTGTTTCAGCGGGAAATATACCCTTTCCGAAGTCAAGAAGATGATAACCGGTAAAGGTGGACTTGTTGCCTATATGGGCACAAATGACGCCTATAAAGTGGAAATGCTTGTTCGAGACGGAGATAAAAATGCCAAACTCATCCAGGATGCGATGAGCTACCAGATAGCAAAAGAGATCGGTGCAATGAGTGCAGTATTAAAAGGTAAAGTAGATGGTATTCTTCTTACCGGTGGATTAGCAAAAAATCCGCTGTTAGTTGATTATGTTAAAGATATGGTATCATACATTGCTCCTGTTTCTATATATCCGGGAGAGGATGAAATGCAGGCTCTTGCCATGAACGGTTTTATGGTTCTAAAAGGAGAAGCGGAGGTTCTGGATTATCAATAACAAACAAATTCAGATCATTGAAATGCTCAACCCGGAAAACGCATTCGAGAAAATTAAACTGAATGCGGATAATAGTGATTTCTTCCTGCTTGATCTTCGTTCTCCGGAAAAGGTAAATACTGCAAAATTCGGTGATTCTATACATCTGGACTATAATGATGAAACTTTTGATGATGAACTGGAAAAACTGGATAGGAATAAAATCTATTTTGTTTTCTGTACAAGAGGTTTGAAATCTAATATTACGGTAGAAATAATGGAAGACCTCGGCTTTAAAGAAGTTTATGGACTTGCAGGCGGTTTAACTGCCTGGCAGAAAAAAGGATATAAGCTATTTTGAAATTATCATGAGAAAGAGATCTTTTTTTTTTATTGTTCTTCTAATAACATCTCTTTCTTTAAATGCAACTTTAGATACGCTTTTTGCCGAATATATCCGCATGGTTCCAGATGAAAAAGCTGAATTCCTGCTGAACAGGGGGATCGGTTATTTCAATCTGAACGACTATCAAAAAGCATTGGAATATTTGAAAACCGCTCAAAACAAATTTAACCAAACAGGAAACAAAGAAGGAATTTCCAAGTGCCTAAACAATCTGGGTAACGTTTACAACAACCTGGGACAATACGAAAAAGCCCTGGAATATCATCTACGTTCTCTGGATATTGAGCAGGAAATCCAGAATAAAAACGGCATGACAAGATCATTGAATAATATTGGAAATGTATATCAAAATACCGGTGACCTGGAGAAGGCTCTGGAATTCTACTTGAAATCCCTTGAATTAACCTATGAAACTAACGATAAATCTGCTATATCCAAATCACTGAATAATGTGGGAAATATTCATCTATCTCAAGGTGATTTTAACAATGCACTGGAATATTATACTCGTTCCCTTAAAATAAAACAAAGCATTCAGGATAAATTCGGAACAGCGAATTCATACAATAACATAGGTATTGCTTATCAGGGACTACATCAACCTGCCAGGGCACTGGAATATTATCAGAAATCGTTGCAGCTTATGAAGGAAGTTTATGATAATCACGGCATTGCTACAGCATTGTATCATTCCGGTATTCTTTATTTTGAATTGCAAAATCTGAAAAAATCTCTTTCCACTTTGCAGGAAGCGCTACAATATGCAGAACAGATAAACGATAGAAATATCATAATGTCCTGCTACAGAACCATTGCCGAAATATTCTCACAAAAAAAGGATTATCATAAAGCCTATAAATTCCATAAATTATATGCTCAAACAAAGGACGAACTGATCTCGGAAGAAAGCAGTAAAGCTATCATAGAAATGCGTGTGAAATATGAAACGGAAAGCAAAGAAAGAGAGATCGAACTGCTGAAACAAAATGTTGCCCTGAAGGCAATAGAATCCAAACGGCAAACACTTTTCATGATCATTATCACCATCGGTTTTGTTTTCTTTGCCGTCGCTGCTTTTTTCGTTTACAACCAGTTAAGACTGAAGGCTTATTCCAATAAGATCATAGCCGAACAGAATGAAAAACTGAAGAAAGCATATAAAAAAGTGGAAGAACTCGCCGCCATCGATTCTCTTACCGGGCTGTCCAACCGCAGGGATATCCTGAAAAAAATACGACATGAAGCCAACAGGTTCGACAGGAATAAAAAACCTTTCGCACTTATTATGGGTGATATCGATGATTTCAAATTGGTTAATGATACTTACGGTCATGATGCCGGTGATATGGTGTTACAGGAAATTGCCGGTTTTATTAAAACTAACATAAGAAAACAGGATACGGTAGGTCGCTGGGGTGGTGAAGAATTTCTCATACTGCTGCCCGATACAGGTTTGAAGGGTGCAAAATTCATTGCCGAAAAACTTCGCGAAGGCATTTTCTCTCACAAAATAACCTACACTAACTACGATTTGAAAGTAACCATTACTTTTGGTGTTGCAGTTTACAAGCGGGTGAGAGATATTAACGAATGCATCAAAGAAGCCGACCAGGCTTTATACCTGGGAAAAGTCCGTAAAAAGAACTGCGTGGTCTCCAGCGATGAACTTAAATAGAAATTTGCATTTGACAGATACAAGGAAAAAAAATTTTCTTCCTAAATGAATAAAAATGATAATAAAGAAAATATGAAAGAGTTTATTAAAAAAATACCCAAAGCTGAACTTCACCTTCACATCGAAGGTACATTTGAACCTGAACTGATGTTTGAGATTGCTCATAGAAATAAAATGAGAATTCCTTATAAATCTATTGAAAAATTAAAAGCTGCCTACGATTTTAATAACCTCCAGGAATTCCTGAATATCTATTACGCCGGATGCAACGTTCTTTTAAAGGAAAAGGATTTCTACGATATGACCATGGCATACCTGAAGAAAGCCCATCAGCAGAATATTCTTCATACCGAGATCATGTTCGATCCGCAAACTCATACCAAGCGTGGAATCCCCTTTGATACAGTTATCACAGGGATCCATCGTGCTCTGGTAGATGCAAAAAAAGATTTTGGAATTTCTACAAAATTGATCATGTGTTTCCTGCGTCACCTGGATGAGGAATCCGCTTTTAAAACACTGGAAGAAGCACAACCTTTTTTCAATCAGATAGATGCAGTAGGACTGGATTCTTCCGAGATCGGGCATCCGCCTTCCAATTTTGAAAGAGTTTTCAAAAAAGCCCGGGCAGAAGGCTACCTGCTTGTTGCACACGCAGGTGAAGAAGGTCCTGCCGAATACGTTTGGGAAGCACTCAACCTGATCAAAGTAGATAGAATTGACCATGGTAACCACAGTCTGGAAGATAACAGGCTGGTTCAAAAGCTGGTAAAAAGAAAAATGCCGTTAACGGTATGTCCACTTTCCAACCTGAAGCTGAAAGTGGTGAATGATCTTACAGAACATCCCCTTAAGTTAATGATGGATAAAGGTCTGTTCGTAACCGTGAATTCAGACGATCCTGCTTATTTCGGTGGATATGTAAATGAAAACTACCTTGCTATTCAACAGGCTTTGGAACTGACCAGGGAAGATATTATCCAGCTTGCTAAGAACTCTTTTGAAGCTTCTTTCTTAAACGAAGTAGATAAGAAAAAGTACATTTCTCAAATAGATAAATTCGTTAATTCATACTCAGATTAAGATAAATTTTTTATTTGACACAAAAACCCGATTTTTTGTTGAGTCCTCTGTGTTGTGGCGGGATAGCTCAGTTGGTAGAGCAGAGGCCTGAAAAGCCTTGTGTCCCCAGTTCAAGTCTGGGTCCTGCCACCATTTCTTTATAAGTACCTAAGAGTCAAAGTGACAAAGTATGTTAGTCGTTCCGTCTAAGTGCGACCATATCATCTCCTAAATTTTTCGTATCATCAACTAAGATCGAGAATTCAAACATTTTTTTATTATTGACATAATATTTTCAGATAAAAAACTTAATTAAGATTGAAATTATAATAGATTGGTAAATTAAAGAAACTGGATTTGTAGATGATTAATATCAAAAAAAATGGAAAAAGTTCGTATGTACATCCAAATCTGGAGTAACTTGACCGGCATAGACGGATCCTCGAACTTTTTTGTGAATCTAAATGGGAAATCCACGCAATATTGCGTATACACCACCATATCCGGGGGTATCCACGCAATA
>CBFDCX010000015.1:0-14681 GCA_965603415.1 uncultured bacterium | reverse complement strand
TCTTCCACACCCATCAATTGCAGGAGAGATGATCTTGCTCTCAGAAAATCATAGACGCTCTTTGTGTATTGATTCATGGAAGAAGTCAGCATAACTTCTGCACCCAGAAGATCGCTGGTTGTAATGATGTTATTCCTGAATCTTTCCTCCATCTGAAGATATGTTTCTTCTGCAAATTCCAGAGCTTTTTTTGTTGCATGAACAGATCTTGCAGAAGCAACAAGATTGAATACAGAACTTTTCAAACCAAGCTCAATGCCATCTTCTGCTGATCTATGATCGTAATATGATTTTTTGTAATTGTGTTTTGCTTTAGCGAACTCCACTGTGTTATCTGCAATAGGAAAAATGGGTACAGATGCAATTAGCATTAATCTTTCCGAATCTTCGTAGTCATTCTGATAATCATATTTTTCCCAGGTTTTGGAATATGCAAGATTCAATGAAGGAAGAAAGTTCCCACCTGCCATTATCACGGATTTTTTATTTATTGCTTTTGAAAGCTCTGCCATTTTCAAGGATGGATTTTTCTCTTTGCTGATATTTATCACTTCTAAAATCAAATCTTTAACCTGCACAGGATCTAAAGATTGAATATTATTAAGATAAGTTTCATACGAATCTAAAGAAATTATTTCCAATGTATAATCAAGAGATATCTGCAGGAAATTTGCCAGATCCAGTTTGCATATTGAATAAAGATTTTCTATCTGGATCAAACTGACCTCTTTGGAAGCTTTCTGAGATTGCAGTTGAAGATAATCTGCTTTGGAAAGAGTTCCGGTTTCATATCTTACCTTTGCGATCTCCAGTTGTATTTCCGATGACTGCAAATCTTTTTGAGCGGTTTCCAGCAAATCCTTGCTTTCCAGAACAGAGAAATATTTGGATTCTACTTCTGCAATAGTTTCCAACCTTTTATTAATGTAAGTTGCATCTGCTATTTTTGCTGCATCATTCTGCATGCGGGAGCCCAGCCATATCTTTCCACCGTTGAAAATAGGCTGCGAGATGGTGTATCCATATGAACGTGATTCATCTGCAGTGGGACCGACTCCCATTCCGAATCCAGGTTTATACTCCGTATAGGTTCCATCCAAAGTTGCTGAAGGGATTAAACCGAGAGTAGAATTCCAGAAATCGTATTTAGCAGATTTTTTTGCGTGTTCTTCTGCCAGAAGGTCGGGATTGTTCTTGAGTGCTGTTTCTTTTGCATCTTTCAAGGTTAGAATTTCAGCATTCAAAGTAAAACAAAATGCAATAAATACTATTATTAAAAATATTTTTTTCAAATTTCCTCCTCTTTCAGAAATACATATTCATTCTCAGGTTTCAGAATTTCATTTCTCAGTTTTATCAGATTTCGTTTCTCTGCTTTATGCATCTCCTCACCCATTTCCATCAATATCTGAATATAGAATGGAATTTTCTTTTTTTCTTCTTCGGGAAGATTACATTCTTTTTTGTGATGTTTAATATGAGTAGATATTTTATCTATTCGTTCGTCTAGAAATTGAAAAAATAATTCTTTTTTTATCCCTTTTCCCATAAAGGATGTTGCCATCCAGAAATCAACATTAAGCTCACTTTTAGATCCAAGGAAGTGCTTCATGATTTCCCGGAAATATTGCGTTCCTTTTTTTGTTATAGTAAAAACCTTTCTGGGAGGATTATTTCCTTCTACAATTTGTTTACCCGAAATATGTTTATTTGTTTCTAATCTTTGTAATGCTTTATAGATAGAAGGCATTTTCACACCAGCCCACACATCGAGTGCATGCAATTTTGTATATTGGATAATCTCATAGCCGTACATTGGTTTTCTGTTCAGAAATCCCAGTACCACCAGATCCGATTTATTCATTGAAACCTCCTTTCCAATTAATTTTATCATCTAAAGAATATAGACAGAAATACTTCAATATCCCTGCGTTTTTTAAAATATTATCCTTTCCACTATTCTGCTTTCGAGTACCGAAAAAGATCATGAGAGAATTGCTGTCAAGTAGATTATTATAAAGTAGAGTAGTAAAATTATTTTTTTTCTGCTAAAGGGAGTGTATTAATAAAAAACAAAAAAATTCTTGACACATAAACCGCAGATTGGTTTTTATCGCAGAGTAGTTTGCAATGCAAACTTAAATTTATGAAAATAATGGGAGGAAAAATGACTGGAAATCTTAATTTGAAAGAGGTTGAATCAAAGGCTTATAATAGTATTAACCAGGATGGTCTATCGGAGCTGGCTATGGGAATTGCGTTTCTTTGTGTGGTTGCATTTCTGTATGTGAATGTTTTTTTACATGAAGAAGTTATAATGTATATAATACTGCCTGCTATATTAATCGGACCCATTTTACAAAAGATGAGGAAAAAATATACTTACCCGCGTGTAGGATATGCAGATCTTAGATCTCAAAAAAGAAGAACCGTAATTCTAATTTTTCTTATTGCATTTTTGTTATTGGGAATTTATTTTTTAATAAATTATAACAAATTAGATCTGAAAAGTGATTATTTTTCTCATACTCCTTTGTTTATTGGTCTATTTTTGAGTGCTGCCTTCATCTACCGGGTTGTCCGTTATAAGACAAACCGATTTATAATTTATGCAGTTGTAGCAGTACTCAGCCTTATAGGAACACATCTCTTCTCCTTGCGTGGAATGTTACGGGTATTAATTATGCTGACATGTCTTGCCATCTTTCTGATTCCAATTGGTCTAACAACATTCTTTAAATTTAAAAAGAAATATCCGGTTCTTCAAGATGGAACAGCAGAAAAATGATCAGGATCATTCAAGTTAGATGGAGGATGATATGCTCGAAAGTTCAAATAAAAAACTATCAATCCTGAATGATATAGATAAAATTATTCATGAACCAGCCAGGTTACTGATACTGGCTTATCTCTCGGTAGTAAAGAATACCGATTTTCTATTTATGATGAACCAGACAGGTCTTACACGAGGTAACCTTTCCTCGCACATGAGCAAACTGGAAGCTGCCGGATACGTCAATATTAAAAAAGAATTTGTGGATAAGATCCCGCGTACACTTCTTAGCTTAACAAAAGCAGGAAAAAAAGCTTTTAAAGAATATCAGCAGAACATGAAACAGATGCTGGAAAGTTTACCAAAGTAGGGCAGGTTAGTTAGAATATTTTGGAGGAAGAATGACAAATACAGTTTTAATGATTGTAGCAGCTGTAATAGTTTTACTCTTATTGATTACGGCATTTATTTTGCAGAAGAAACGCAAAACACCCACAAACTACAAATCCTTTTTCATTATTGGAATAACCTGGATCCCAATGGGAATTATAATGAAAAACTATGTCTTTTCGTTATTGGGAGCTTTATTTTTATTATTTGGATTACTTAATAAGAGCAAGTGGAAAGATTATCCCAAATGGAGTGAACTTCCTCCTGAGCTTAGAAGGATAAAAATATTTATAATGGTTATATTAAGCGTGATCTTAATTGCAGGAATTATCGTTTACTTTTTATACCAAAGGTGAATAATAAATATATAAGAATCCTCAATTGGGATGTGAGATCTTTGGTGAGTAAGGCGGGTTGTCCCCTACACACCGATTATTCGTATATTCCAGTAAGATCAATCTTCTACAGTCTTTTGCACTCTCTCCAAATTTTGTTTAAAGATATTCATATTTGGATCGTCTTTTTCAGCTAATTCGTAGGCTTTGGCATAGTTCTTTTTTGCCAGTCCAAATTGTTCATTTTTCTCATAAGCCTCGCCCAGACTATCGTAAACATTAGCCGACTTTGGAAATCTTTTTATATTTTCCAGAAAAACCTCGATCGCCTTCTCTAATTCTTTTTTATTCAAATAGTTATATCCTAAATAGTTGATCACATATTCCGGGGTTTGGATTTCATAGTTAAATTTTTTAGAGATATTTTTGTAATGCTCATCGATAGCTTCAAGACCCTCTTCATATTTTTCCTGTGGTAAAGCCCAACCGTCATATAATTTCTCCAATCCATGATAAATAGTTAGATGAGGAATAGAACCATGTGTTTCTTCCATCATTTGTATATATGTAAATTCCAGTTTAGCGGGTGATTTAGTTTCGATAATTGAAGTAAATTTTTCTATAGCAGGAATATACGGCGGTTCTTCACCCAGGGTCATGTAAAAATATTTATTTTTATCATAATTAGATTTCAAAGCTGTTTCAGCTTGTTTTACCAATAATTGCTCATCCCAATGTAAATATGGACTAATGGCAATATATGAATCAAATGTATCCGATTTTTCTAAAAAAGTATAGGTGGTAAACACTCCACCGTATGAATGTCCTACCAGAATACGATAAGGTTGCGTTCTGAAATTGTCTTCAATAAAAGGGATCAATTCATCGGAGATGAAGGTAAGAAATTTTTCAGCGCCACCCGATGTTGGAACCCTTTCCACATGAGTAGGTAAAAAATCCCTGTTGCGATCAACATTTTCAATGGCAACTAATATCACCTGTGGCATTAATCCCTGCGAAGATAGAAATTGTACAATACCTGTAACATGATGAAAATGATACCCTCCATCCAGAAGATAAAGAACAGGATATTCAGCACTTGCGTCTTCATACCCGGCAGGCAAATAAACAAGCACCTGCCTTTCTTCATCCAGAACTTCTGATTTGATAGTTAGTTGTTCGCCGATACTGAATTCGTTATCATCGTCCTCAGCCCAAAGTAAATTATTAACTGATAAGACAAACAGGAAAATGATAACTACTGCTTTGAATAATTGAGATCTTGTTTTCAAAAAATTCATTTTTCAACTCCTTTTATAAATACATATTATTATTTTTTTATATGCAACTTATATACCAAGCTTATAATTGTATGTAAACTAAAGAGTAGCGAAAATTCGGAAGAAATTGAATTGTTCACATTTGAACACATTCCGTGCGATAATGAACAAAAGTGATGAAAATAATCGATAGCGATTGAAACCTATTTCATCAATAGCATTTTACTTGTCTTCTCAAAGTTATCAGACTTCAATTTGCAAAAATATATTCCGGATGAAACAGAATTATTCTTTTGATCTTTTCCATTCCAGACTGCTTTCCCAATATTCAATTTACAATTTTCAATTTTCAATGTTCTTATTTTCTGCCCTTTAATATTATATATCGAAATCTCTATGTTCTCTACGACCTGTGCGGTGAGATTAAAATAAATGGTAGTTGAAGGATTAAATGGATTCGGGTAATTTCTCAGATATATAGTTTGTGACGAATGTAACTCATTTTCTTCAGACGATGTAGGCTCTAAATTAACTCCTTCGACCCATAACGCATCTGTAATTATTCCATTGTTATTATTGGAAGTTTCGTCAAAAATGATCTCTCCATTACCTGTGTTCATTTTCCAATAACTCACCAGACCAGATTCATAGCCATGCAGATATTTGTTCATATTTGTTTGAATCTCTTCTTCACTGCGATATGAATTCCAAACTCTTACTTCATCAATTATTCCGTTAAAACCTTTTGTAAGTTCTTGCAGATTTCCAATAAATATCGGTTCATTGCTGTTATCCAATATTACACCATTGGGAACGTTAGGTTGATGTGTCATTAATTCAATTCCATTTGTGTACATTTTAACTTCATCAATTCCATTATAACAAACTGCAATATGCTGCCACTCATTTAAACTGATAGTATTTGTAGAGGTCGTGGAGATACTATATGATCCATCTTCATGGAATATTTGTACTACTAATGAAGAATCCATATAAACCGGAAATGATTTTGATAGGAGGATCGATATGGAAGACTTATCGAAGATCCTGGCTAATCCAAAATTGGCATCCGGACCGTAACCAATTGGATTTATCCACGCTTCTATTGTGAAGGCTTCCGTAAGATGTGGAGAAGTTGCAGAAGGACACTGAACATTACTATCATCTCCATCAAATTCTAGTGCAGAATGACCATTAAAAACTTGAATATAATCTTCTTTGGTAAGTGTGATGGGCTCATTATCCATGAGTACAATTAATTGAACAGAATAAACTCCCGGCTGTTCATATATCCAGGTTGGATTTTGCACATAACTATCAAAACTACCATCATTGTCGAAATCCCAAAACCAGGAAGTAACAGGTTCCACAAAATTAGAGCCATCGGTAAATTCAACAGTTAATGGAGCATTACCTGTAAGCGGTTCTGCCATGAAATCGATGCTGTAATACTTGTTTTCCCACCAACAGATCTGATGTGAGCTTCTTCCGATAGCAGCCAGATCCATATCACCGTCATTATCGAAATCTTCGGCAGTAGCACCGAATCCATCTCCGAAAACACCCGGTAGAGGATATTCTACAAATTCTTCGTCTCCGATATTTTCATATATATAAGCACAATTGGGACTCTGTCCCACAGCAAAAAGATCCATATCATCATCATTGTCAAAATCAGCGCAATCCATCCACAGCGCACCACCGAAAGTATCGATATCATGTCGTGAAAAACCTCCCTCACCATCATTTTCCCACCAGGCAAGAAGACCACCTACACAGGCTGCACCTAATACATCGATATCTCCATCCAGATCGAGATCATTCCCCACAACTGTATGAACATGATTGAAATTAGGATCGATGAAAATCCCATCTCCAAAATTCTGGTTTCCATCGTTCTGCCACCACATCACGTCATTAAGCAATTCTCCACAAGCCACAACATCCATATGATCATCAGAATCTATGAAATCAGCAAAAACAAAAGTGGACTGCTGGAATATTTCGGAAATAATATTTTTTTCGCTGAAATTAAGACCTCCCAGATTTTCCCACCACACAACTTCACTCATTGCATTCGAGTTATCAAACTCCGAGCATAAAATATCTTTATCTCCATCACAATCAAGGTCTTTCAAATCTACAGTGTGAGGTTTAATCAGCGTATTATCCAATACGAATTGAAAAAAAGAAGTTCCCAGATTCTCCAAAATCAAAACAGAATTACTTGTAATATCAGCGATAACCACGTCGTTATCAAAATCTCCATCCAGATCAGCAGCTCTTATAGAACGAGCCCAGTTTGTATTTCCGAGCATCATTTCTTCGCTGAAATTTCCATTGCCGTCGTTCAGCCACAAGTGGCAATCTGTTCCAGCAGTTAGCAGATCGTAATCTCCATCGTCATCAAAATCAATCGAGAAAATTTCCATTCCTTCATTATAATTACTTGAAATTTCATGCATAACAAATTCGTTGTCCATTGCAAATACAGGTAAAAATGTTAGTATTAATAATAGTAATATAATAAAATTTCTCATTGTTTCTCCCTTTTATTTCATTAGAATCATCTTCTTAACTTTCTGTAAATAACCTGCTTTAAATTTGTAGAAATAAATTCCCGAAGTAACAGGATTCCCTAACTCATCATCACCTTCCCAAATAACTGTATGATTTCCCTCATCTTTAAATCCATTAATTAGTGTTTGTACTTTATGACCTTTAAGGTTATAAATTGTTAGTTCTACTTTACTGTTCACTGAAAGCTGATAACTGATAGTTGTACTTGGATTGAAGGGATTGGGATAATTACTCAATTCCAAATTAATGATTTGAATGGAATTATCTTGGATACTCACCGGCATTTCAAGCTGTATAAAACTGACAGAATTATCATGAAAATTGGGTACTGCTAAAATATTATTTGTCGGATTGATAAAAATATCAGCAGGATCAATAAAACCACTTGCTGCAACTTGAAAGTTATTGTTAATGTTATTTCCTTCAAACTTATAAACCGTATCTGTGTACCATGAGGATATGTAAATATTACCTTGTATATCACGGGCTAAGCCATCAAGTGAATAGATGTTCGGATAAAGCAGAAGCACTATTTCTGCTGTTGATACATCAAATGAATGAATAATGGAAGTGGTACCATCGTTACCGCAAACTATCATCCTATTAAATTCCTCATCAAAAATCATGCCGTTGGGAGCAATGATCCCGTAATCAATGAATAATTCGTATGAGTTTAATTCTGTATTGATCTTGTAAATTTTATTATCCCAATAATCTGATACAAAAAGATTTCCCTGGGAATCAAAATCAAGATCGTTTAATAATAAAGCTTCGGGAATGTTAACCAAACCTACAATGTAGCTACTTGTTAGATCGAATATTGCCACTCCATCACTTGATGCAGCATAAAGCTTGTCATCATGAACTTTCAATCCAACTGTTGAATTTAATAGATCGGAAAATATCGATTGTTCTCCGGTCGTATCGATAGCTACGATCTCACCAGTGGCATAATTGGAAACTAACCATTGATCATTGATATGATCCCAGGTTACACTTTCAGGTTGATTTAATAAATTCTGGGCATATGCAGATTCAATTGAAAATAATAAAACCAGCATTAATATAATTGTATAAAAAAATAGCTTTCTCATCCTACCTCCAAAAAAGTTTAATCATCTCATTAATAACATTTTCTTTGTTTGAGTAAATTTTCCTACTATAACTTTATATAGATAAACGCCTGAAGAAATTGGTTTACCTTCTTCATCTTTTCCATCCCAAATAATTGAAGATTGTCCTTCAACTCTGTTCAAAGTGACATTAAACGATTTTACCTTCTGACCTTTGATATTAAAAATAATTAATTCAATGTCCTCAGCATCCTTTGCGGTGAAGGAAATTATAGTACTTGGATTAAATGGATTGGGATAGTTGACAATATGAATCTTAGAACTGGGAATTATATTTGTTTCTATCGATGTAAGTTGAAAGCTGACAGAAAAGGGACCTCCATAAACTCCCATATCATTGATGATGGTTCCCTGGCAAGGGTATTGTGCATATCCGGGATTATTGGGATTTTCGGGATCATTGTATATCGGATCAGGATTACCGGCATCGATGCAGGGGGAGTTTTCATTTAGGATGTAATATTCTTCATCAATAAAAAGCGGATCGAGATCTATGTTACCTTCACCTGTAAATCCACCTTCCACATTACAATAGGTAATGGAAGATGCTCCTGCACCGTCGATGGAACCTCCTGAATTTTGTGTATTTCCCCACATAATGTTGTTGCGTACTGTTACGTTGCTGGTCCACATACGCATGGCTCCACCAGTTGTTTCAGAATGATTTCCGGCAGTTGTATTATTTTCCACAATTATCGGTTCTGTATCATTCCCGATGAAATAGAATCCACCACCACCATATTGTTGACCACCGGAGTTATCTATAATGAGATTATTTTTAATAATAGCTCCGGAATAATCAACTACAACTCCAGCGCCGTAATCGGCTTGATTCATAGAGAATATATTATTTGTGATGGTTGGATTTCCTCTGAAACAAAGTAATCCACCACCGGATGCACCATCGTAGTTGGCTGAATTAACCACGATATTTTCCTTGATGTGATTGTGCCTGATCGTAGGGGAAGCATAATACATAAATATTCCACCGCCACTGAACCATGTTAAGGATGGAAGTTGAGGGTCCACCCACTGGGTTCCGCCACCACCTCTGATAGTAAAGCCCTGAATTATCGCAGATTCAGTTTCATCATTACAAAAAACAATAGTGCTGGTTGTATCGGGATTTACTGCATTACTGCCGTCGATAATGGTTTGTTCGATAAAAGAATGATCTTCACTAAATAGAAAATGACTGGTGAGAAGAATATCCTTTCCCAGAAAATCTATATTTTCAAAATACGTTCCCGAACTCACTAAAACAGTATCACCGTTCACTGCTTGAATAATTCCTTCTTGAATAGTAGTGAACTCGTCGGGTATGGTAATAATCTCTGCTGAAATTCGAAATGATATAAATCCTAAAAAACTTAATAATAAAAATAATTTAGATAATTTCATTTTTATCCTCCATTTTTTGCTAACCTGTTTAAATATGTATTCACATAATAATCATATACATCTTCACCAATATCTCGATAACGAATAACATTAACAATGATAGTCACATAGGAAATATTGAAACTCCAGGCTTCGTACCAAACATTAGGGATCTCAGCCTTGATACTACCGTCACTAAGACCTTCTTTATAAAGTTTTACAAGTGTGTTTTGAATTCTGCTTTTGGCTTTTCGAGAAGCATCTTTGATCTCTAAAGAGGCTTTGAAATTAGTCGGTCTTTCTGTCATACTGAATGCGATGAGTTCAGCATATAAAGGGTTTTGTTGGAAATAATCAAATAGATGAAGATAATAGACACGTAACTTTTCTAAGCCATTTTTATCTTTTAATTCACTTTTATTGAGTCTTTTTTCAAAGTCATCGATATATTTGTTTGTATAATTTTGCCAGAGAACACCACAGATATCTGCTTTTGATTTGTAATAGTAATAAATATTTCCAAATGCAATTTCCAGTTCTTTAGCAATTCCCCGTAAGGTAGTTTTGAGAATTCCTTTTTCCAGGAATTGTTTTTTAGTTTCAGTTATTATGGTTTGTTTAATTGATTCCTGTTTCATCTCTTTTAACATATTTACATCCTTTCAGGACAATCATACATGTACTAATATTTAAAAATATGCCCTCTCGCTCAATTAATTAAAGATCCATACTATCTACAGTGTCACGCAAATCTATCATGCAATAATTTGTCAAGCATTAGTTTTGTACATGTACTATTATTGTAATTTATTGAATGTCTTTAAAAATCGCAAGACAGGGAGAAACAAAGAATGATAAATTGCTTTTTTCTGTTTAAAAGCCCTCTCCATAGATTGGGAGAGGGCTTGGGTGAGGATCGACAAATTCTTGCTCACCTTACAATATTCGGTTTACTTGGTGATCGAACCTTTTAATTAATCCTACTCAGAATCAGTTTTATCAATTTCCTGATCTTTTATTTCTTTCTTTTTTTTCAATTTTTGATTTAAGATCCCCAGAGGTGCCCAGATGAACAGAAGGTGGGCAGATGTTGCACCCGTGATGGCATTTCTTATTTCATCTTTATACGGAGTACCTTTTAAGACAGTGGATGTCCAGATCATAACTCCACCCCAGATAAGTGCACTTAAAATGATGGTCAAACCAGATTTGAATACACTCTTCTTTTTAGTCCACAAAATCATCATATTAAACAGCATTACATGAATAATAACTCCATAATATAGAATCCTACTCACAGCTTCTTTGTATTCTGTGCCCTTTAATACAGCGGCTGATCCAATAATAACACTAGCCCAGATCAGTGTGCTGCCGATCAGTAATGCTGCTCCCAATGGTTTTTTCATAATTTTCTCTCCTTTTTACCTTAATACTGTTTTGTTTTATATCCTTTATCATTTAAAAGTTTCAGTAGTCCATCATCACCAATCACGTGAAATGCACCAACAATAATGAAATAAGTATGATTTTCTTCCCCTTCCAGGTATCCAGCAAGTTTCTTGGCTATATTAATATCCCGACTAACAAAAACCTCATTATAATAATGAGTTATTCCCGGAAGTTAATCTCTCAATTCCAATAATTTGATTTTAGTTTGTGTATTCATTGCATCTGCATCACCTGTTTTCCAGCATTCCAGCATTTTCATGAAATTCTCTTTTGCGTTTTCATAATCTTCCAGTGAATACTGCAGGTAATCAATTTGTGTTTGTTCATCCATGGAAGAAAGTGCTTCTAACTGGATAATGGGTGTTTCCAGTTCTAAGATAGTTTTTTCCTGTTCATGGGCTTTTTTCAGAAAATGCAGATCGATGCCTTGTCCGGTAGTTATATCAATCTTCTGCAATGCACCCAGACCCAGATTTAAACTGACGAACCAGGGCTTGAATGCTTTCAGTTGTTCTTCCGTCATGCCCAACTCCTGCATTTTCAACGAAATGTTATTGAATAATTCTTCATCAAGAATAGATTGTAAGTTGATGCTATCTCGATATACAGCATTTGCGATGATAAAATTATTAATAACCGTTTGATCTATAGTTGTAGCATCTGCTTCAACTATCAGCACATCAGATTCCTGATACGCTGATTCGATCTTCTCATCCAACGGATAAACATCTGCTGGCATGATGTGAATGGAACCCAGCAGATATGTCTTGTTCCGACCACCCTGGATCTCCCACATGAAAACCTCTGCATTCAGATTACATACTACTGTACCCAAGGTAATAAGTAATGTTAATACTAAATTAATAATTCTCATTTCTTCCTCCTGAATATATTTTTTTCTGCTGTAATGAATAGTTCATAAATGCTTTGATAACTGCGGATAACCTGCTTGATATTTTCGATCTTATTATCATTTTTGCTGTAAACTTCAGCTAATATTTCGGAAAGGGTGAATTCCAGAGAGGAGCCGTTGAAAAGAATAAGCGAAATGAAGGGATCCTTTATCCAAACACAGTGAATGAGTGCTTCTCCGCTGCGGTCGAAGAAAGCGATGAGCGATTCCACAGCATCTTTAATCATTATTAGCCACTGTCCCTGCAGTTTATCCAGCACAATATCGGATTTATTCGGTTCGATCTGTCGAATGCCTTCCAGCTTCGTACCACAGTAGTTCTGCAATAAAATAGTGATGTTATCATTTTTCTTTTTTTGCAGGTGTTGTTTGATCACATTCAAGGGTGCTGGAAAGCAGTCGATCACCAGTGAGCTTTCTGCTGTTTTGATCATGCCGATGGCTTTTTCGTAAACCAATTCTGCAGATCGTAGCTCGTATATTCCTATCGGTTCCTGCTGTACATCAAGTTTTTTAACTTCCGTGATGATCCTCTCTCTTTTTGTATTTAATTCTTTTTCAATTTTATTTAGAAATTCCTCAACCGGAATTGTATCAAAATACGTTTTTTGGGAAGATTCATCACAAACTACGGCACCTTTTCCTTCGAGACTTCTTAACGCTTTATAGGTATTGGCAACAGGCTTGCCAATCTCTACTGCAATTTTATATCCCGTACTTCTTTTGTTTTCCAATAACCAGATATATACTTTTGCTTCCAGATCACTAAGCCCCATTTCCCGGAGCAAAGTCGTGAGCACATTGCTATTTTTCATCACACTTCCTTTTTCATAGTAGCATCCTGCTGCTACGTTTTTTATTTTCTGTTAAAATTGTCAAACTTTTTTTTTATTAATTATATGAGTTGCTCTCAATACGCCTATTAATCATGTCTTGCGAGATCTGATTTATCTTGTTGTGGCAACCCATCTGAGCCGGACTAGTCTAATTTAGATAGTAATTGTTGACATAACTTTTTTAAAATTGTATTAAGCTTCCATGAGAAAATCGGGAGGTGCTCTATGAAACAAAACAGGGTATTTATTAGCATATTAATTCTAATTTCTATAAGTTTATTCCTGTTTGCAGATGATTCTATGGAATTATACAGGAAAGCTATAGATCTGAGGGCGGAAGGTAAATATAAAGAAACAGCAGAGATGTATGAAAATTATATTGCAGAGAACGGACCCGATGCTTTGAATTATTACAATGCAGCTTGTGCCCGGGCGCTCGAGGGAAATAAAAATGCTGCTTTCAAAGATCTATCTCTCTCCATCGAAAATGGGATGTTGGATCTGGAATGGATAAAATCCGATAAAGATTTTGAGAACCTGAAGAATGATAAACGATTTGAGGAGATAATTGCAAACCTAGAACATAAAATTACCGAGCTTGAAAACGCTCTCCCGGAAAAACATAATAAAAAAACAGTTATTGAACTTCCAGAGCCCAGACTGGATAGTGATATATCTATTGAAGAAACTCTTCATAAACGCCGTTCTATAAGATATTACAGCGATGATCCGTTAACTATGGAAGAGGTCTCTCAAATACTGTGGGCAGCTTATGGTTTAACCAAACCTTACCCAACTGGACCTGCATTTTTACGCGGTGGATTAAAAACTGCTCCCTCTGCAGGTGCCACATATCCGTTAGAAATATACCTGGTAGCAGGAAATGTCACCGGGCTTTCGGCAGGTATTTATAAATACAGAGCTGAAGATCACAGTATGTATAAAATATCAGATGGAGATGTGCGGAAAGAATTAACTAAGGCAGCTTTAGACCAATCCTGGATTCTGGAAGCTCCCGCTTCATTAGTTTATTCTGCTGTTTTCAGCCGGACTACAGACACTTACGGAGACCGGGGAAGAGAACGTTATGTGTGTATGGACCTGGGGCATTCTGCCCAAAATGTATACCTGCAGGCTGTTGCACTGGATATGGGAACGGTAGCTATCGGTGCTTTTTCCGATATTAAAGTGAAATTGCTGATCAATATGACCAGGGAAGAAGAACCGATCTATATAATGCCGCTGGGAAAATTAGAATAAAAGCATTATTTGAGAACTATCTCAGCTTCCAGGTACTGCTTAACTCTGGGTGGGGTAATCTGGTAGCATTTTTGCAAAGTTGATGATGATACTAAACAATTGATAGGTTTTATTAATGCCATATCAAATAAAATATTGAGTGCCTATATTCCACTTCTGAAAGTTTTTGTATACTTTATGCTGATGTTGGAACTAGCATTTTTTTTATTTTCTCCTTATATCTATCCATTTTACTTCCATCAAGCTTAATATTTGAATTTCCGTTTCTTGCAATAAATTGATTGTCCAAATAATACCAGTTGTTTGGACAATCAGATTCAATATGTATATGACACAAGTTTTTCCCTTTAAA